>NZ_DAINST010000024.1:0-3540 GCF_036741115.1 Dietzia sp. | reverse complement strand
GGGTGGATGCCGCCTACGACGACGCCGTGGACCGGGTCGACGAGATGGCGCGCCAGCTTTCCGAGCCCGCCCGGCCGATGGTCGCCGAGTTCGACATGGTCGAGCCCGAGGTGCGCCGCCAGCGCAGCGTCGAGGAGTACATGCAGATCGTCCGCGACGTAGTCGAGGAGATCAAGGCGGGGGAGGCCTTCCAGGTGGTGCCGAGCCAGCGCTTCGAGGTGGACACCGCGGCGCGGCCGCGCGACGTCTACCGCGTGCTGCGCACCATCAACCCCAGCCCGTACATGTACCTGCTCAACTTCCCGGACGGATCGGGCGACGACGGTTTCGGCGCGACCGCGTTCTCGGTCGTCGGCTCGAGCCCGGAGGCGCTCGTCACCGTGCAGGGTGGCGAGGCGACGATGCACCCGATCGCGGGCTCGCGCCCGCGGGGCTCTACGGAGGTGGAGGACCTCCGCCTCGAGGAAGATCTCCTCGAGGACGAGAAGGAGAACGCCGAGCACCTCATGCTCGTCGACCTCGCGCGCAACGACCTCGGCCGCGTGAGCACCCCGGGCACGGTCTCGGTCGCGAGCCTCCTGCACGTCGAGCGCTACAGCCACATCATGCACCTCGTCTCCAATGTCCAGAGTTCGCTCGCCGCGGGGAAGACTGCACTCGACGCCGTTCTCTCGACGTTCCCCGCGGGCACGCTCTCGGGCTCGCCGAAGCCCCGTGCCCTCGAGATCATCGAGGAACAGGAGGCCACCCGCCGCGGCGTCTACGGCGGCACCGTCGGCTACTTCGATTTCGCCGGGAACAGCGACCTGGCCATCGCGATCCGCACGGCGCTGATCAAGGACGGCACGGCCTACGTCCAGGCCGGCGCCGGGGTGGTCGCGGACTCGGACCCGGCCACCGAAGAAATGGAGACGCAGAACAAGGCGGGGGCCGTGCTCCGCGCCGTCGCCGCCGCGGGAACGATGCGGCCTGCCGGTGACGTCCCCGAGGAGGACCGCCGATGAAGCGCTCGCCCCTCGCCCTCTCTCTTCTCCTCATCGTCGCCGGCGCCGCCGCGATGTGGGGATCCTCGCGGCTCGTGTGGCTCACGGCGACGCTCGATGTCGAACAACTCGGAGCACAGACCCGCTCGATCACTGGCGGCACCTGGTCCCCGGAGAGCACCGCCATCGCGCTCGGCCTCCTCGCCGCCGGGGCCGCCCTCCTCTTCACCCGCGGTCTCCTCGCCCGCATCGTCGCGGTCGTCGCGCTATTGCTCGCGCTGCTCGGCGGGATCTCCGGCGCACTCGCGCTCGGTGGCGGAGTGGACACCAATCGCGTCCACTCGGTGGTCACGGCCACCGACGGGGTCGCGCGCACGAGCGGCACCTCGCAGGACGAGGGCACGGTTCCGCAATGGGCCGTGGTCGGCGAGGTCCAGGCGAAGCCCGCGGGCCCCGCGCTCGCCCTCGGCGGCGCCGTGCTCGCGCTGGTGGGCGCGGCCTTCGCCGTCATCCGCCCCCGTCCCGCCGCACCACGAGCGGACCGGTACCGGACCCCCGCGGAGCTGCGCCGGGAGGCCGAGCGGGCAGGCGCGGAGGGCGGCCTGGCGACGGGCGGCTCGGAAACGGCTCCAGAGGTCGGATCGAAGGATCCAGACCAGGCGAGCTCTACTACCGACGAGGCGGCGCGCACCGGCGAGTCCGGGGATGGCCGCGACGACACCCGAGCGGGCTCTCGGAAGTCGGCGGGCGCGGGGCCGGAGGAGGAGCTCTCGACCCAGGACGCCGACCGACTCCTCTGGGACAGCCTCGACGCGGGCGAGGACCCGACCGAGGGGCCGACCGGCGAGGGTCGCGATTAGCCGGCTCGCTGGCGAACCACGACTCGGCCCGCGGGGTGGCCCTTCACCCGGCCCTCGAGCTGCCCTCGAGCTGCCCTCGAGCTGCCCCGTGAGCCGGCCGACGCTCCGCCCCGCGCGGCATCCGCGGAATCGCCCGGCGCGGGCACCTCTCCGCCTGTGACGTGGGCGACTTCGGGAACCGCGAGGGCGGGCACTAAGATCGTGTGTGGCTCGGGGACGGCGAGCGCGCGAAAGATCTCGTGTGGTCGCCGGGTCCCCGATGGGGGAAGCCAAACGCCGGAGGAGAAGCCAATGGGAACCGTTCTCGACTCGCTCTGCGAGGGCTCGCGCGCCGATGCCGCTCGTCGCGAGGCGCAGGTGAGCTACACGGAGATGAAGGCGCGGGCGAAGGCCGCCCCGCCGGCCATCGACGCCAAGGCCGCGCTCATGGAGGACGGAGTCGGGGTCATCGCCGAGGTCAAGAGGGCCAGCCCCTCGAAGGGCACGCTCGCCGACATCCCGGATCCCGCCTCGCTGGCTTCGCTCTACGAGGAGGGCGGCGCGAGGGTCATCTCGTGCCTCACCGAGGAGCGGCGCTTCGGCGGCAGCCTCGCCGATTTCGACGCGGTCCGCGCGGCCGTGGGAATCCCGATGCTCCGCAAGGACTTCATCACTAATCCGTATCAGGTCCACGAGGCCCGGGCGCACGGCGCGGATCTCGTGCTCCTCATCGTCGCCGCTCTCGAGCAGCCCCTCCTCGAGTCCCTGCTCGACCGGACCGAGTCCCTCGGGATGACGGCGCTGGTCGAGGTCCACACGGAGGAAGAGGCCGACCGCGCAATCCAGGCGGACGCCTCGGTGATCGGTGTGAACGCCCGCAACCTCAAGACCCTCGAAGTCGATCCCGAGGCCTTCGGCCGGATCGCCCCGGGGCTCCCGTCCGAGGTCGTCAAGATCGCTGAGTCCGGGATCGGCGGCCCGGGGGACCTGCTCACCTACGCGGGGCTCGGTGCCGATGCCGTGCTGGTCGGCGAGTCCCTCGTCACGTCCGGCGATCCGCTCGGCGCCGTGCGCTCGCTCTCGACCGCCGGCACGCATCCCTCGTGCCCCAACGGGCGGCGCTAGGGCGCCGGTCGGCATACTGGGGGGCGTGAATTCCTCGAACTCCCCACGTGCTGCATCCGCGGGCGGATCGCCGTCCTTTCCCACGATGGGCGGCGTCGTCCACGAGACCACCGGCCACGAACCGGACGCGCGCGGGCATTGGGGCACCTTTGGCGGTCGCTACGTGCCCGAGGCGCTCATGGCCGTGATCGACGAGGTCACCGACTCCTTCGAGAAGGCCAGGCGCGATCCGGAGTTCCTCGCCGAACTCGACAGGCTGCAAAAGCACTATTCGGGCCGCCCTTCCCCGCTCTACGAGGCGAAGCGCTTCGGCGCGGAGATCGGCGCCCGCGTGTTCCTCAAGCGCGAGGACCTCAACCACACGGGCAGCCACAAGATCAACAACGTGCTCGGGCAGGCGCTCCTCGCACAGCGCATGGGCAAGACGCGGGTCATCGCGGAGACGGGCGCGGGGCAGCACGGCGTCGCCTCGGCCACTGCCTGTGCGCTGCTCGGCCTCGAGTGCAAGATCTACATGGGCGCCGTCGATGTCGAGCGCCAGGCCCTCAACGTGGCGCGCATGCGCCTTCTCGGCGCCGAGGTCGAGGCCGTCG
>NZ_DAINST010000023.1:29860-34453 GCF_036741115.1 Dietzia sp. | reverse complement strand
TTATCGCCCTCCTCACGGACGCGCTCACCGAAACCGGCCAGAGCGGGGAGGTCCCAGCCTCGGAGATCGTCGATACCGTCCGCGACAACCCCCACATGGCGAACGCGTTCCTCGCGCTCCACCAGCAGCTCGGCAACTCCAGACAACTCCTCTCCCTCTTCGCCGAGAGTCGAAACGCCGTCCCGACACCCGGCTCGATCACCGAAACCGATCTCCTCGCTTCGCATCCCTCGGGCAGCGCCCGCCCCGCGTCGATCACGATGCCCCACGAAGAAGTGCGCGATTACTTCGCGAAGAGCCAGAACTACATCGGCTCCCTGGACGTCGCCGCGGAGGACCTCAGCACCCGCATCCGCATGAACCGCGGCGACGTCCGCACCGTCATCGGCCGGCGCATCGAGAGCGCCCACGAAGTCCAGATCGTCCGACGCGTCGACCTCCCCGACGGAATCTGGCATCGCTTCGACCCCTCGACCGGCCGGCTCGAGCTATCCGCCCAGCTCAACCGCGGCCAGCAGGCATTCCGCATCGCGGCCGAACTCGCCTTCCTCGAACACCGCGACCTCCTAGACCAGCTTGTCCAAGACGCGCCGTTCTCCTCCCCCGCCGCGCGCAGCCTCGCCATCCGCGGCCTCGCCAATTACTTCGCAGCCGCCGTACTCATGCCATACGGGCGTTTCCTAGAATCGGCGGAGGACTTCCGTTACGACATTGAGCGCCTCGCTACCTTTTACGGCACAGGCTTCGAGTCCGTCTGCCACCGCCTCTCCACCCTCCAACGCCCCGGCGCGACGGGCATCCCCTTTTCCTTCGTTCGGGTCGACCGCGCCGGCAACATGTCCAAGCGCCAGTCGGCCTCCGGATTCCACTTCGCCACCTCGGGCGGCACCTGCCCGCTGTGGAACGTCTACGAATCCTTCACTTCCCCCGGCCAGATCAACCGCCAAGTGGCCCAGATGCCGGACGAACGCCTCTACCTTTGGATCGCGCGCACCGTTTCCACACGATCCGTCCGCTTTGGCCAGGCCCGAAAAACCTTCGCCATCGGACTGGGCTGCGAGGCGCGCCACGCGCACCGCACCGTCTACTCCCAGGGCCTCGACCTCTCGGACTCCGAAGCCGCCACTCCGATCGGAATCGGTTGCCGCCTCTGCGAACGCCCGAACTGCCCACAGCGCGCCTTCCCTCCGATCAGTTCCGAGCTCCAAGTCGACGAGCACCGATCCGCTTTGTCTCCCTACCTCCTCGACGGCTCTCACTAGCCTGCGAGAACACCAAGCCTTCCGGCTCATCCCCAACCACGAGCCCGTCTCCTGATTAGCCCAAATCATCACCCCTCTCCCTCGCCTGCAATCGCAGACGACTCACTACCGGGCATTCGGCCGCCGACTTCGTGCCCTCCCTTCCCGAGGGCTTGCTCAAGGCCCCGCGAACACAGTATCGAACATTATTGCGTTTGTCGAACACTTGATCTATATTCAAACCGTCACACCACACCGGACCCGGAGGCCCACGTGGACAGGTCGACAAGCGACGAAGGTACCGACTATCCCGCAGCCCAGCCATACGGAACTGCGATAACCTCCATTACCGCCGAAAGCTATTCGCCCAGGGCAGAAGCCCTCGACGCCCTAGTATCAATTGCCCAACGCATCTCAACCATTTTCGAACATGGTGGACCTGCTTTTCCGGCGGAACCCCGGGAAGAGGAGCCACAACCCGACCACGTCACCCGTACATTGCGCTCCACTCAGCGGCCGCGTCGGCCCAGGGAACCGGTCTCTCCCCTGGAGTTCCAGCTCAGAGCACTATCCCGTGCGCTCCTCGCGGTTCTCGACAGCCTCGATTCCCCGTTCGAAACAGCAAGGCTCCTGTCCTTCCTGGACAACGCCGTGTCCGGCGCCAAGCTCGCCCACGCGGGTCAATCGATTACCAGGGCCAAGCGGGCAACCTTGGCACAACGAAGGAGCCCCGCCCCGGAATACGCTGCCGTGGATGTCGAACGTGTGGCTGCGGACATTGTTGCAATCGAACAGCGCTGCACAGTACGCGAGGCCGCAGCACGAGTACGCGCAGGTCTCGAGCTCGAATCCAAGCTGCCCAAGATCTGGGCAAGGGTACGCGGAGGCGAAATGCACGCCACGACCGCACGAAAGATAGCATCTGCCGTCCGCGATGTGGAAGATCCCGCGAAACGCGCAAAGATCGAAAACGTCATTCTCAACCGCATGGACCGCGACGATTCCCCGCTCGAGTGGTCGCGGCGCATCGCCAGGCATCTCGACCTGCTCATCGCGGATGTCGACCCCGATGCCGCGAGGAAAGCCGAGGATTCTGCCTTCGAGTCCCGCCGGCTGTCGACGCGTTCGAGCGGAAAGGGCATGGCGTCGCTCACCGCCACGCTACCGGCGCTCGATTGTGCTTCCGTCCTTGCCAAGGTCAAGGCATACGCAAGGCGGTGGTCGGAGGCAGGTTCCGAAGCTCGATCCGAGCCCCAGCTAGAGGCGGACGCCTTGGTTCACCTCCTCGCAGGTATCGACAACTCCCCTTCCCATATACCGTCAGGCCAAGACTCCGGCGCACCCCTGAGCTCGGCAACAACGGTGGCGCCGATTCACCCACGGATCACACTTCTCGCGGACGTCGCGGGAGGTACGCTCGCGGTTCGTGGTTGGGCTGCCGGCACGGCTTTCGTCCGAGAGCGTCTCGACTCGCTTCTTGATTCGGTCGAGCGCGCCCATCTCCAAGTTGTCCCTCTCGGGCATGACGACGAAGCTCCCTCCTTCTCCGACCTCACCGCTCGCATCGAAAGCTTTAAGGAAAGTCTCGGGCGTCAATGCAGCTACGCACCTGCGCCGTCGCTCCGGCGTGCAATATTCGAACGAGACGGGACGTGCCGTCACCCCGGATGTACCCATCCGGCGGAACGATGCGATCTCGACCATGTGGTGCCGTTCGACCACTCCCATCCCCTTCGGGGCGGTCTCACTAGAGAAGACAATCTCATCGCGCTGTGCAGGAGCCATCACAGGTTCAAGACTCACGGGAAAGGCCGCTACGTTCTCCGGCCCGACGGTCGCGTGGACGTGCTCATCGGAGACATCGTCGCAGGATCGAGCATGCCGACCGGCCACCGCGGAGTCATGCGCGAGCGGGCGTATGTCGAGTACGAGGGAACTACCGACTCCTCGACGGCAATGGTCGCGGAGCTTGCGGCTGCCGCTGCGGCACTCGCCGAGACGCTCGGTTCCCTCGACCACCAACCACCGAACGAAAGCGCAGGAGTAAGTCCGTGTTCGGGAGTCGTCGAGCTCAAGGCACACCGCCGGGCGAGGGAGGCTGCCAACCGAAGATCAGCCGCGAGTGCCCGTCGCCCGGAAGCAGAGAGCACCGGAACCTCTGCGCTCTCTCTCGACGGGCTGGAATTCTGATGCCCGAATTCTCCATGGGTCGGCACGAGCGCGGATACGGTCAGTGGCATGCACAAGCCTCAGCCGACCGCCACGAACGACGAACAATCCGCCCCTCGGGTCGCGCCCGGGAAGGGCCTCGAACTCAGCCTGCTCGCACTACTGGCCTCGAAGATCGGGTCGCGAGTCACCGGAACCGACGATGTCCGCCTGTTCTCGACGCTGGGGCGCGTACGCCGGCTCTTCCCCGCATGGCTCGTCTACTCCGGGATGATGATGCCGTTCGGGGTCTTGTCTCGAAAAGAGACCGAGCTCGTCATTCTTCGAGTGTCGTTCCGCAGGGGAAGTACGTACGAGCGCAACCACCACGAAGGGCTCGGCTCTCGGATCGGCCTTTCGGACGCAGAGATCTCGAGAACCAAGGAGGACCCTGCCGCGGCCGACTGGGATCCCCGCACCAAGGCGCTGCTCACTGCGACGGACGAGATCCTCGACGACAAGGACATCTCGCCCGCCACGTGGGAGACCCTCGCCGCCCACCTGGGCGAGCGGGAGCTGGTCGCATTCGTCTTGCTCGTCAATCAGTACGACGGCCTGGCGACCACTCTCCACACGCTCAGGGTGCAGACTGACCGGAAGAGTTGATCGGGACCTCGAGCCGCTCGTCCGGAACGACAGTGTAGGGCTCGCCCTGGACGACCACGTCGACAGGTACATCGCCCGTCTCGACCTCGAAGGAGATATGGGTCGCCGTGACCTTGACATGGATACGGCTTCCGCGACGGGTCAGCTTGAAGGACAGCGAATCCCATTCCTCAGGGAAGCGCGGGTCGAAGTGTAGGTCTCCGCCGGGATCGCGCATGCCGCCGAAGCCACAGACGAGTGCCGACCACACGCCGCCTGTGGAGGCGATGTGGACCCCGTCTGAGGCATTGCCGTGGACATCAGCGAGGTCGACCACGAGCGCCTTCGAGAAGTGCTCGAACGCTTCGTGGGTGCGGCCGATCTCCGCCGCGATAATCGACTGGACCACGGCGGAAAGCGTCGAGTCGCCGGTGGTCAGCGGGTCGTAGTACTCGAAGTCGAGCCGCTTTTGCTCGGCCGTGAAGTCCTCACCGCGCAAGAACAACGCGAGGACCACATCGGCCTGCTTGAGCACCTGGTGCCGATAGATCACCAGCGG
>NZ_DAINST010000023.1:0-29850 GCF_036741115.1 Dietzia sp. | reverse complement strand
AGCGGGTGGTAATGCAGCAGGAGCGGGCGGTTGGGAGAGTCGATGTCTTTGTCCCACACCTCCTTGTTGAGGAAGTGCTCGTCCTGCGGGTGGACGCCGAGCTCGTCGTCGTACGCGATGTGCATCTGCTCGGCCGCGCGGAGCCACTCCTCGGGCTCCGTTTCGCGGAGATGCAGGCGGTTGACCATCGCCTCGTACGTTTCGGGCGCGCGGCGAACCATTTCGGCCACAACTGTCGCGGCGGCGTGCAGATTCGCGCGCGCCATGACGTTGGTGAACAGGTTGTTGTCCACCACCGTCGTGTACTCGTCGGGGCCCGTGACCCCGTGGATGTGGAACTCGGACCGCGAGTTGAAGAACCCGAGCGAGACCCACATTCGCGCGGTTTCGACTAGGACGTCCACGCCCTCGCGTGCCATGAACTTTTCGTCGCCCGTAGCCAGCGTGTATTTGACCAAGGCGTGCGCGATGTCGGCGTTGATGTGGTACTGCGCGGTGCCGGCCTCGTAATACGCAGACGCCTCACGCCCGTTGATCGTGCGCCACGGGTACAGCGCGCCCTCGACAGAGAGGACCTTTGCGCGCTCGCGCGCTGACTCGAGCATCGAGTAGCGAAAGCGTAGCGCGTTTCGTGCGTACTGCGGCGAGGTGTACGTGAGGAACGGCAAGACGTAGGTCTCGGTGTCCCAGAAGTAGTGGCCGTTGTATCCAGAGCCGGTCACGCCCTTCGCGGCGATACCGTTCGTCTCGGCGCGCGCGGACACCTGCGCCAGCTCGAACAGGTTCCAACGAATTGCCTGCTGGGTCTCGGGGGCACCCTCGACTTCGACGTCAGACCTAGCCCAAAAGTCGGCGAACCAGTCGCGCTGCATCTGCTCGAGCCGCTCGACGCCGAGGTCGAGGGCGCGGCGCAGCGTGCGCGAACAGCGGTAGCCGAGCTCGCGGCACGGCACCTCCCGCGACGTGTGGTACGACGCCATCTTGACCAAGCGGATCGGCCGACCGGGCTTCGCCTGGACGTGATAGACGGCTTTGGCGGAGTCGTCGTCGATAAAGGTGCGCAGCTCGTAGTTGTTCTCGGTGATCAGCTCGTGGTCGTTGGCGACGGCGATCGTCATCCCGGAATTCGCGCACCGGTAGCCGAGGATCTGGTGCTCGCCTTCGCTGCGGCGCAGGCGCGGCTCGAGAACGCGGTGGTTGAACGCCTCACTCTTGCGCGGATCGAACTTCCCGCCGGCGGGCGACGCGAGGTGGTATTCGTCCTCCCCGTCCTGCCGGTTGAGGAGCTGCGAAGAGATCACGACCGGCGCGGAATCCTCCGGCAGCACCACCTCGTACGTGTAGACCGCAAGGTGCTTCTCCTCCATGGAGACCATGCGGGTCGAGCGGATCAGGACCTTTTTTCCTGACGGCGTACGCCACGTCAGCTCGCGGCGGAGGATGCCGTCGCGGAAATCGATGGTCCGCGAATAGTCCTCGAGGTCCGCGATCTGGACGCGCAACGGCTCGTCGTCGACGTACAGCCGGATGGTCTTCGTGTCGGGCGCGTTGACGATGGTCTGGCCGTCGCGGGCGAGACCATACGCGTCCTCGGCGTGCTCGATCTGCCAGGTCTCGTGGAAGCCGTTGACAAAGGTGCCGTGCTGATCCGAATCGCGGCCCTCCTCCGGATTGCCGCGGAGCCCGAGGTAACCGTTGCCCACGGAGAAGACGGTCTCGGAGACACCGAGGGGACCTGCCTTCGGGTTGGTCTCGCTCCAGCTCCACGGGTCAACGGGGTGCACGGAGCGGTCGATCTCGGGCACCTCGAGGTGGCTGCGGAGGTTGACGCCGTGCGTCGTGCGGGTGAGTCCGGCGGACGGGAGGTAGGAATTCATCGCGGGCCGCTTTCAGGCATCGGTGATTCAGGCATCGGTGATTCGGGCATCGTGCAGTTGAACTGGCTTGAGACTCTAGAGCAACTCGTCGAGCTCGCGAACTACGACGGTGGCGCCGGCGGAGCGGAGCGCCGCCTCCCCCGCCCCGCGGTCGACACCGATGACCCCTGCGAAATCCCCAGCCGCCCCGGCCTGGACACCGGAAACCGCGTCCTCGACGACGAGGGCCTCTGCGGAGGGGACGCCGAGGAGCTCCGCGCCGTAGGCGTAGGTATCGGGCGCGGGCTTCCCGGGGAGGCCGAGCGAGGCGGAACGTGCGCCGTCAACCACTTCGGGGAAACGGTCGCGCAGGCCGGCGGCGGTGAGCACCTGGCCGGCGTTCTTCGAGCTGGAGACGACCGCCTTGGGCACGCCGGCGGCGTCGAGGGCGTCGATAAAGCGGACCGAGGCGGGGTACGGCTCGATGCCGCGCGAGAGGAGGTCGAGGAAGAGCGCGTTCTTCTGCTCGCCGAGCTCGTCGATCTTGGCCGGATCGGCGGCGATGCCCCGGTCCTCGAGCAGCGAACCGATGCCCGCGGTGCGGGGCTTGCCGTCGAGGAAGTGGAAATAGTCGGCGTCGGTGTATTCGGCGACGCCCTCGGCCTCGAACAGGGGGCGGAAGAGGCCGGCCCAGGCCTGCATGTGGAGGTCGGCGGTCGGCGTGATGACCCCGTCGAGGTCGAACAGCACGGCCGAAAAACGTCCGAGTCCCGCGAGTTCCATCAGAGCTCCGCTCCCTACTCTTGCACTACTTCCGGCTTGCACCACTTTTTCCGCCTACGTTTCGCCGCCAACAGTATCGAGTTTCCGGGATTGCCGCGCCGTACGGAGACGGGCTTTGCAAGGATGGAGGCTCGACGTGAACTCACGCTTAGGAGACCCTGGTGAAGCTTTCTGGTTTTGGGCGCGCGCGCAACGCTTTCGGTGCAGCGCTCGTCGCCGTGATCTCCGGCGCGGCGCTGGCGGGGTGTTCCTCGGGCGATGGCGCGGACGCTGGCGACGGGGACGGCGCGGCGAGTTCGTCCGCGCAGGACGGGTCCGGAGCTGACGGCGCGGGATCCGGGATCGGCTCGAATACGGAACTTGCCGGGAAGCTGGTCACGACGGACGACCTAACGTCCCTGTCCCCCGCAGGGAAGACGGAGGCGCTGCCAGACGAGACGATCCAGACGTACGTCAAGGGCCGCGAGCAGATCAAGGACCAGGCCTCGCTGTTCGGGCAGCCGTGTGACGACATCCTGCACGCCGACACGGTGGTGGACGGGCTGCTGTCCGACGCGGTGATCACGCAGGTGACCTCCGGCGACTCGAAGATCACGGTGGCGCTGCGGCCGGGGAAGCTCGAGCCGTTCCTCGACCAGAGCGCGTACGCCGGCTGCCAAGGCGCGCAGATCCGCTCGGAAGACTTCCCAGAAGAGGAGGGCAAGGATCCGTTCCTCGTGACCCTCGGCATCTCCACCGACGGGATCTCGCCGGTCGACGGCGGGGAGGGCTTCCGCGAGACGCGGGACATCGTGCGCAGCAACGAGAGCGGGGAGACGACGCTCAACCGGAACGTCTCCCTGCACGGCTACGCCGGGGACACATCCATCGAGATCTCGTACGCCGCCGTCGGGAACGACGTGAACGCAGACCCCACGAAACCGGGCGACGGGGATCGCGCTCAGGCAATCCTCGCCGCCCAGGTGGCCAAGCTCCAGAAATAGGGCTCAGGGGTTAGAGCTCGGGGTTAAAGCTACAGGTTGATCATGTGACCCTCGATGCCCTCGGCGGTCTCCTTAATCGCCTCGGACAGCGTTGGGTGGGTGTGCACGTTGCGCGCGATCTCGGCGGCGGTGAGATCCCACATCTGCGCGAGGGTCAGCTCGGGGAGCAGCTCGGAGACGTTAGCGCCCACGAGGTGCGCGCCGAGGAGCTCGCCGTGCGTGCCATCGGCGACGAGCTTAACGAAGCCGCTGGCGTCACCCTGGCCGAGCGCCTTGCCGTTCGCGGAGTACGGGAACTTCGACACCTTGACGTCGTAGCCCTCGTCCTTCGCCTGCGCCTCCGTGAGCCCGAAGGACGCGACCTGCGGCTCGCAGAAGGTAGCGCGCGGCATCATCCGGTAGTCGCCGAGCGTCTGGGTCTCGGCGCCGGCCATGGTCTCGGCGGCGACGACGCCCTGCGCCTCAGCGACGTGGGCGAGCTGCAGCTTGGCGGTCACGTCGCCGACGGCGTAGATGCCGGAGACGTTGGTGCGCATCTGGTCGTCGATGGCGATCGCGCCGCGGTCGGTGAGCTCGACGCCCGTGTTCTCCAGACCGTAGCCCTCGACGCGCGGGGCGAAGCCGACGGCGACGAGCACGCGGTCGACGGAAACCGTCTCGGAGTTCTTGCCGTCCTTGGACTCGATATCGACCTCCACGGTGTCGCCCTTGTCGCGGAGGCCGGTGGTCTTGTGCCCGGTCTTGATGGTGACGCCCAGCTTCTTGAACGCCTTGTTGACCTCCTTCGACACCTCCTCGTCCTCGTTGGGGAGGACGCGGTCCATGAACTCGACGACCGTGACGTCGACCCCGTAGTTGGCGAGGACGTAGGCGAACTCCATGCCGATCGCGCCGGCGCCGATGACGACCATCGAATCGGGGAGGTCGCGGTCGACGATGAGCTCCTCGTAGGAAACGACGTTGTCGGAGAGCTCGATCCCCGGGAGGGTCTTGACCACGGAGCCCGTCGAGATGATGACGTTGTCGAAGGTGTACTTCGTGCCATCGACCTCGATGGTGTGGTCGTCGACGAACGTGCCGTGCCCGTCGATCTCGGTGATCTTGTTCTTCTTCATGAGGAAGTGGACGCCCTTGACGATGCCCGCGGAGACCTTGCGGCTGCGGTCGACCGCGGAGCCGTAGTCGAAGCTCACCTCGCCGGAGATGCCGAACTCCTTGGCGCGGTGGTTGAAGGTGTGGGCCACCTCCGCGTTCTTGATCAGGGACTTTGCCGGGATGCAGCCCACATTGAGGCACACCCCGCCCCAGTACTTTTCCTCCACGACGGCCACGTTGAGGCCGAGCTGCGCGGCGCGGATCGCGGCGACATAACCGCCGGGTCCGCCGCCGAGGACGATGAGATCGAATTTGTTGTCAGCCATGCTCCCCACAATAAGCGACTCTGCCGCCGCTCGCCGTCGGCGGTCGGGAGGCGCGCAAGGGGCACTCGGGGCGGCACTCGGGGCGGCAATCGAGGAGGCACTAGAGGCAGCAACCGGAAGCACGAAACCGCCCCCTCCCGGTGGCCGGGAGGGGGCGGTTCGGGAGCCCGCGGGCTCTGAGCTTCGAGGGCAGGCCCTAGTTGCTCGAGGCGGCACCGATCGCAGACTTGATGAACGTCGCGACCATGTCGCCGATGGAGTCGGCGATCTTGTCGGTGAGGTCGTCGGAACCGCTGGTGAGGCTGCCGGTGAAGTCGAGGCTCATGGAGTGTCCTTCCGCTTGGTCGGGCGCGTTTATGCTCCCGTGATGTCCACGCTCAGCTTATAGAAATCCCAGGCCTCCGATCAATGGTCTGGGGAGGAGTTTTCTTCGAGTTCAAGTACCTCTAAGGACTCCCGTCCCACGGCCCCCGCAGGCATCATGTACGGATGACTACATCTCGCGATCCACACCTCTGGCTCGAGGACGTCGACTCGGCGGCGGCCCTCGCATTCGTCCGCGACCGCTCCGACCGCACGCTCGCCGCCGCGGAGTCCGATCCGGGGTTCCTCGAGCTCGAGTCCGAGGCCCGCGCCATCCTCGACTCCGCCGACCGTATCCCGTGGGCCACGTTGCGCGGGGACTGGGCATACAACTTCTGGCGCGATGCCGAGCACCCGCGCGGGGTGTGGCGCCGCATGCCGTCACATCTGTATATGACGGCGGAGGGGCCGGATCCCGCCTCGCCGCACTGGGTCGAGCTGCTGGACGTGGATCGTTTGGCCGCCGAGGAGGACGTCAACTGGGTGTACAAGGGCACCACGGTGCTCAGGGACGTTGTCGGGGGCGAATCGCGCGCGCTGTGCCAGCTCTCGCGGGGCGGCGCGGACGCCGTTGTCGTCCGGGAATTCGACCTCGACGCCGGCCGCCTCATCCCGGCGAGCGAGAGCGGCTTCGTCCTGGAGGAGGCGAAGACCGACGTCACATGGGTGGACGCCGACACCGTGGCGGTGGTGTCCGCGCTCGGCGAGGGGCAGGCGACGGATTCCGGGTACGGGCGCACGGTGCGAGTGTGGCGGCGCGGGACGCCGTTCGACACCGCGGCCGAGGAAGTGTGGGAAGGCAGGCGCCGCGACGTCGCGGTGGGTTTCTCGCGGGACCCCGGGACGGGGCGCGAGATCGCGAGCCGGGCGCTCGACTTCTACGCGAGCACGTACGCGGCACGGATGCCCGGTTCCGGTAAGTGGCACCACCTCCCCCTGCCGGAGGACTGCAGGCTGCTGGCGCTTCCCGACCACGCCGTGCTGCTCCCGCGGACGGACATGGAAATCGGTGGGGTCACGATCCCGGCGGGCGGAATCGGCGCGGCCGCGTGGGACGAGCTCCTCGGCGACTCCCCCGCCGCAACGCTGCTGTGGGCGCCTTCGGCGAGCCAGGCGCTCGAGGACGTTACGGCGACCCGAGGCGCGCTGCTGTGCACGGTCCTCGACGACGTGGCCTCGAGCCTGTTCTGGCTCGCCCCGGACACCGGGACATCGACGCCCGTCGCCGGGGTCCCCGAGAACTCCGAGGTGTCGGTGGTCGCGGCGGATCGGCTCACCTCCGGTGCCGCGATCCTGTCGGTGAGCTCGCCCGTCACTCCGCCGTCATCGGTGCTCATCCACGAGCCGGGCGGGCCCGCCCCGCAGCGATTGGCCGCCATGCCCGAGCGCTTCGACGCCGAAGGGGTGGAGGTCGAGCAGTACTTCGCGACCTCGGAGGACGGCACGAAGGTGCCGTATTTCGTTATGCGCCCTGGCGGGCCCGAGGGCGCGGCCCGCACCGAGCCCTCCCCCACGATCCTCTACGGATATGGAGGCTTCGAGATCGCGATGACCCCGTCCTACGCCGCGCTGCGCGGCAAGCTGTGGGTGGAGCGCGGCGGGACGTACGTGGTCGCGGGGATCCGCGGCGGCGGCGAGTACGGGCCCGGCTGGCACACGGCGGCGCTGCGGGAGAAGCGGCTGCGCGCGTACGAGGATTTCGCGGCGGTGGCGCGGGACCTGGTCGGGCGCGGGATCACGACCCCGGAGCAGCTCGGCGCGTACGGCGGCTCGAACGGCGGCCTTCTCATGGGGGTCATGGCGACGCGCTACCCCGAGCTGTTCGGCGCGATCGTGTGCGCGGTGCCGCTGCTCGACATGCGGCGTTACCACCTGCTGCTCGCTGGCGCCTCGTGGGTCGCAGAGTACGGCGATCCCGACGTGCCGGGCGACTGGGAGTTCCTCTCCGAGTACTCGCCGTACCAGAACGTGGTGGCCACGGCCGAACGCCGTTACCCGCCGCTGTTCGTGACGACGTCGACGCGCGACGACAGGGTCCATCCGGGCCACGCGCGGAAGTTCGTCGCCGCGCTGGAGGAGGCCGGCCAGGACGTCACGTATTTCGAAAACACCGAGGGCGGGCACGCAGGGGCCGCGAACAATGCGCAGGAAGCGCGGAAGAACGCGCTGCTGTACTGGTTCTTCGCGCGCGAGCTGGGGCTCTAGCAATATCGGGATAGAGATGTCGAGCTAGCGCCCCTCGGCCAACCCCAGTGCGTCGATCCAGTCGAGCACGATCTCGAGGACGGGCTCGGGCCTGCGCGCCCAGCGGTTGTGGCCGAGATCGTCGGTCACGTGCCGCATGGTGCGCGGCCCGTTGGGCAGGAAGTCGAGCCAGTAGCGCGCGGCAGCGGGCGGCGCGAGCGAGTCCCCCTCCAGGGTGACGGCGAGCGCCGGAACCCTCGCGTCGTCCATGCCCCGGCGGTAGTCGACATCGGCACCGACGGGGCTCATCCGGCCCGTGCGAACCAGCTTCGACCAGTCGTAGATCCGGCGCGCCGGCTGCCTTCCCTCGCCGCCGAAGAACGCGGCGGGCACGGAGCCGAAGAGTGCGCCGCCGAGCGGCATGACTACGGAGCCGAACCTGAGGCGCCTGCCCACCTTGGGCGCGTAACCGCGGAAGTACGGGGACTGCGTGGCGATGCCGATGAGGCCTGCGGGTTCCTCGCGGCCGAGCGCGGCCTGCCTCGCGACGTAGTACGACGCGAGCTGCCCACCCTGCGAGTGGCCGAGGAGGAAGAGCGGGAGGTGCTGCCCGGCGCGGGCGCGGAGCGTCTCGATGGCGAGCGGGAACTCCTCGGCCGCGGCGTCGTGGTAGCCGGTGGGCGCCGCGCCGCGGCCGACCCCGATGGTGCTGGTTCCCTGCGCCGGGAGCTCGGTGATCGCCGCGGTGAACCCCGCCGCCGCGAAGCCCGCGGCGATCGGGTCGTAGTAGCGCGCGCCCACCGCGATGCCGGGGAGAATGAGGACGAGGCCGCGGGTAGCGGAGGTGGACTCGAAGATGCGGAGCTCGCTCGTGTGGCCGCCGGAGTGTTCGAGGCTGAGCACCTCGTCCGGCGAGACCCTTTCGGCCTTCTCCGCCATTTCGTTCACGTCGAGCGTCACGGAATCCCCTATTCGGTGGCTGGGCAATCAGGCAATCATTGGCGCTTACGTTTACAAAAGCCCCCGCCGGGCGATGTTACGCCGGGCGGGGGCTCGAGTCTGCGCGAGGGAGCGAGTGTTACGCGCCGATCGCCGCGCTGAGGCGCGGCCAGGACTCGTGGAGATCGTCCTGCCAGTACCCCCAGGAGTGCGTGCCGTTCGGCTTGAAGTTGAACTGGGCCTTGTCGCCCGGAATTCCAAGCTCGTTGAACCGGCGACCGAGGTTCGCGGTGCAGTAGTTCGTCGCGGCCTCGATGACGCCGCCGACGATGGCCTGGTTGGCGAGCGCCGGGCCGCTGTTCTTGAGACGCGGGTTGTCGAGCGTCTCGTAGGGGCCGGGAAGACCGTTGCCGGTGGTGATGTACATGGCGGGCATGTTCGCGCCCTGCTCCTTGAGCTTCCAGGCGTTGACGACCGGGTCGTTGTTCGTCCAGCCGTCGCCCGGGTACGGGCCCCACATGTTGTCGAGGTTGGCGCCGCCGCGCATGCCGGTGACGATCTCGATGGCCTGGTGGCCGATCGGGGTCGAGGTCTCGGCGCAGCCGGAGTACGAGCCGATGAACTGGAAGACGCCCGGGTGGTTCTCGGCGATGGTGATGACCGAGGTGGCGGTCATGGAGATCGCGGAGAGGGCGCGCTTGCGGTTGTTGTCGATTTCGACTGTGAGCTTGTTGGCCGGCTCGGAGACCGGGGCGTCGTACTGATTGGCGTTGAGCCACGCCTCGAACTGTGCGGGAAGCTCCTTAGCGAGGTAGGTCTCGAACCTCATCGGCTTATCGGCGCTGGCGTACTCGGTGTCCACGTTGGGGTCCGGCGCCTGCCAGTCCGTGTAGTACGAGAAGGCGCCGCCGATGGGGGTCACGGTCCAGGCGTCCTTGCTGGACATGAAGTCCTTGACGTCGGACTGCGCCTGCCACGTGGCCGCGTCCTCGCCGCCGCCGGCACCGTTGACGAGGTAGGAGACAGGGGCCTGATTGCCACGGCCGTCCTTCTTCGGCGCCTGGACGATGTTGGGAACTTCCTTCTCCATCGACGGCGACCAGATCGAGATGATCATGCGGCCGTCGGCGAGGTCGGTCTTGACGACGCGCTGCTCCGCCGTCGCCTTCTCGTACTTGATGTTCTCGGCGTTGTCCTGAGCCCCAGCCGTGCCCGCCGCGATGGTCGTGCCCGCGACGGGGACCAAACCGATGGCGAGCGCCGCTGCGGCGATCTTCTTGACCGTAAGTCGGCTGTTCTGTGCGCTCATTCTCCGAAGGCCTGTCTTTCTTGGTGCTCGTACGTGTGCTTGGCGTGTTCGAGGCTCCCCGCCGACGTAAAGCATCGCTTAGAAACGCTCGTCGCGCAATGGGTTGCTCACGAATCCATTGGATTCCGCCAAGGATGGTGACAGTTCTCTATCGGCCAACGATGCAAAACCGTTACCGTTCGAGGACAAGACCCATCGTAAGGCACGAACAGGGGGAGCGGGGGCCTATCCCCGTTCCCCCTGCAATACAGGCCCGATACCCCCTAGACGCCGAGCGCGAAGGCCATGTGCGGCCAGGAATCGTGCAGGTCGTCCTGCCAATAGCCCCACGAATGCGTGCCGTTGGGGCGGTAGTTGAAGTGGGCCTTGTCGCCAGGGATTCCAAGTTCGTTGAACCGGCGTCCAAGGTTCGCGGTGCAGTAGTTCGTCGCAGCCTCGAGAACGCCGCCGACGATGGCCTGGTTGGCGAGGACCCCGACATTTCCGTCGATCCGCGGGTTGTCAAGTGTCTCGTGCGGGCCGGGCAGTCCGTTGCCGGACGTGATGTACATGACCGGCGTCTTGTCCTTGAGCTTCCACGCGCCCGCGACCGGATCATTGTCCGTCCAGCCCTGACCAGGGAACGGCCCCCACATGTTGTCGAGGTTCGGCCCGCCTGTGAACTGCGTGACGACCTGGACCGCGGCATGCCCGATCGGGGTCGCGGTCTCCGCGCAGCCGGAGTACGCGCCCACGAACTGGAAGCGCCCGGGCGCGTGCTCGGCGTAGTTGAGCACCGAGGTGCCGGTCATCGAGATCGCCGCGATGCCCCGCTTGCGGTTCTCGTCGACCGAGCCTCCGAAGTGGTTCTCGAATTGGAAGGGCAGCTCCCAGGTCATGAACGTCTCGAGCTTGAGGGGCTTATTCGTCTTCTTCACGATGTTCGTGCCCACGTTGGGGTCGTAGTTCTGCCAGTCGGTGTAGTACGTGCCGCGGCCACCGATCGGGGTCACGGTCCACATGTTCTTGTCCCCCATGAACCTCGTGACGTCGGACTGCGCCTGCCACGTGGCGGAGTCCTCGCCACCGCCGGCCCCATTGAGGAGGTACAACACGGGCGCGTTGCGGTTGCCGTTCGCGGGCGGCTGGACGATTGAGGGGATTTCGGCCCCCATGGCATCGGACCACACCGAGACGATCTTCTGCCCGCCATTCACATCGGTCTCGGCGACCTTGTTGCTCGCCGTGGCCTTCGTGTAGCTGATCGTCCCGCCCTGAGCGCCGGCGACTCCGGAGCCGAGCGAAGGGAGGACGCCGATCGCCAGGGCGGCGACGGCGAGCGAGGAGATACCGCGCGTGGCGGCCTGACGTGCGGTGAGTCCGCGCATGCTTCGGGCCCGCTTTCTCTTGAGGGGTGGGCGATCGCGCGAGGAGCAGCGCGGATCAATCGACATTCATTAATAACTTTAGCCACTTCTGCAACTTTGGCAACTATTTTAACAGCTTTGCCCCACCCCGCCTCGGCGGCAAATAGACGGAAAGCGCCCTCCCCGCGCGGGGAGGGCGCTTCCGGAATAGGGATCCGGCCAAGTGGCCGGAGCCGAATTACTTCATGAAGCCCTTGGCGAGAGCTTCCTGGAAGTCCGTGCCGGTGAAGTAGTCGATGACGCCGAAGAGGTCGCCGACGTTGCCGAAGAAGTCGCCGCCGAGGTCGGCGGAACCGGTGATGAACTCGAGCTCGGGGCCAGCTGCGGATCCGAAATCCATGGGATTCTCCTTGGAGTATGTGCGCCGGGACCGGCGCGAAAGTTTTTACGGGAGGCGTTCTCCACCTCAGTGGAGAACGATTAGGCGCTGGGCGCCCGTACTTACTTACTCGCCGAGGCCGAGGGCCTCGAGCGAACCGGTGAAGAGCGCGTTCGCGCCCTCACCCTTCGCGTCGCCGTCGAGGTCACCGAACGGATCGGCGAGCGAGCCGCCGAAGCCGGAGACGACACCGAAGGCGTCGGCAACGTTGCTGAAGAGGTCGGAAAGGGCGCCGAAATCAGGCATCTGTTTCTCCCATGTTGTGTGGCGTGGCCCCGGTTGAGGGGCAGCTGAAAAGGGCTGCGGGTTAGCCCCTACTTCCAACTGTGGCGGCGGGCACGCCTCCAGGCTCAGCCCCCCACTCACGGTCAACATGAATCTTGCCATAGGCCTAAGTGAGATCAAGGAGTACGTGATGGGGATTACTGCACCCCCGCGTAAACGGCCCAAACGCTGCGTTAACGCTATTTGGACACTCGCCCATTATCGCCAAAATGCCCCTAGCTAGGCATATGAAGATCACTCTTATTTTTTTCAGGCCGCCGAGGGGTCGTAGTTCACACTCCGTTAACACGTAGGCAACCCTAAGTGAACTAAATAAGTGACGAAGGTCACATTCTGTAACGTTTGAGCTCGCGCCGCGGCGCCGAATTCAGGCGCCACGGGGGCACGATCTGAACACCGTTCCCACCCCCGCCGCACAGCGAACGGGAAGCGGGCTCCGCCGAATCGATGACGCCCGAAAGGCGCGGTACCTCGCTGGAAGCTGACAAATTCGGCCGATTCGTCAAAGCACATGCCGACTGGAAGGCGCACTCCGAGCAGGCGAGGCGCGGAGCCGCCGCCCACTCCCATGTCCACGCAAGCAGCCACCAGACCACCGGGTCGGCGGGGATTGGTAGCCAGCAAAAGTAAATAAGGGGAACGCGCGCAAACATGAAAGCGCCGAGCGCTTTCTCAGGGCGCTCACCACGGCCACGCCCCCGCCGCGGCTGCCGCTCCAGCGCGCAGTTCCAGCCCTCCCCGTACCGCGCACACGAAAGGGCCCCTCCCCCATCGCGTACTGCGAGAGGGAGGGGCCGTTTCGAGGTGGTGCGGGCGCCGGCAAGCGAGCCGGCGAGCCCACAGAACCCTTAGGCTCTAGAAGCCCATGTCGCCCATGCCGCCGTCGGCGCCCGGCATAGCGGCACCCGCCGGCTCGGGCTTATCGGCGACGACGGCCTCCGTCGTCAGGAACAGAGCCGCGATGGACGCGGCGTTCTGCAGCGCCGAGCGGGTGACCTTGACCGGGTCGTTGATGCCCGCGGCCACGAGGTCCTCGTACTCGCCGGTCGCGGCGTTGAGGCCGTTGCCGATGGCGAGGCCACGGACCTTCTCGGCCACGACGCCGGGCTCGAGGCCGGCGTTGAAGGCGATCTGCTTGAGCGGGGCGGACAGCGCCGACTTGACGATGTTCGCGCCGGTGAGCTCCTCGTCGGAGAGGCCCAGGTCGTCGATGACCTTCTCGGACTGGACGAGCGCGACGCCGCCGCCGGCGACGATGCCCTCCTCGACCGCGGCCTTGGCGTTGCGCACGGCGTCCTCGATGCGGTGCTTGCGCTCCTTGAGCTCGACCTCGGTGGCCGCGCCCGCCTTGATCACGGCGACGCCGCCGGCGAGCTTGGCGAGGCGCTCCTGGAGCTTCTCGCGGTCGTAGTCCGAATCGGAGTTCTCGATCTCGGCTCGGATCTGCTTGACCCGGCCCTCGATCTGGGTGTCCTCGCCGGCGCCCTCGACGATCGTGGTCTCGTCCTTGGTGACGACGACCTTGCGCGCCTTACCGAGCAGCGAGAGCTCGGCGGTGTCGAGCGAGAGGCCGACCTCCTCGGAGATGACCTGGCCACCGGTGAGGATGGCGATGTCGGCGAGCATGGCCTTGCGGCGGTCGCCGAAGCCCGGGGCCTTGACGGCGACGGACTTGAAGGTGCCCTTGAGCTTGTTCACCACGAGCGTGGACAGAGCCTCGCCCTCGACGTCCTCGGCGATGATGAGGAGCGACTTGCCCTCGCCGATGACCTTCTCGAGGAGCGGGAGGAGGTCCTTGACCGTGGAGATCTTGCCCGAGACGAGCAGGAGGTACGGATCCTCGAGGACGGCCTCCTGGCGCTCCGGATCGGTCATGAAGTACTGGGAGATGTAGCCCTTGTCGAAGCGCATACCCTCGGTGAGCTCGAGGTCGAGCCCGAAGGTGTTCGACTCCTCGACGGTGATGACGCCTTCCTTGCCAACCTTGTCCATCGCCTCGGCGATGAGCTCGCCGATGGTCTGGTCGGCGGCGGAGATCGCGGCGGTAGCGGCGATCTGCTCCTTGGTCTCGATCTCCTTGGCGGTGGAAATGAGGTTCTCGGCGACCGCGGCGGTGGCCTTCTCGATGCCGCGCTTGATGCCCATCGGGTTCGCGCCGGCGGCGACGTTGCGGAGGCCCTCACGGACGAGCGCCTGCGCGAGGACAGTGGCGGTGGTGGTGCCGTCGCCCGCGACGTCGTCCGTCTTCTTGGCGACCTCCTTGACGAGCTCCGCGCCGATCTTCTCGTAGGAATCCTCGAGCTCGATCTCCTTGGCGATGGAAACGCCGTCGTTGGTGATCGTGGGGGCGCCCCACTTCTTCTCGAGCACGACGTTTCGGCCCTTGGGGCCGAGGGTGACCTTGACGGCATCGGCGAGCTGGTTGAGACCGCTCTCCAGTCCGCGACGCGCCTCTTCGTCGAAAGCAATGATCTTTGCCATTGGGTACGTCTTCCTTCGTGTTTGTGACACGGTGTGACCGGCGACGACGCCCGCGACGGACGATCGGTGTGTCCTACCCGATCTCGCCACCCCGGCCCTGCAGTTTGTCTGGCACTCTGTTTACGTGAGTGCCAAGCCTTTTCTAGCACTCTCCCAACGCGAGTGCAAGGTTCTGACGGCGGAGGTCCTCCGCCCCCTTACTCCCTGGTCCCGGGCATTCGCGCCCGCAGGCCGGGGCCCGGGCCTAGCATCGCGGGCATGACCTCCAGCGCACCGCGAAACGCCCGCCGAACGGAACACCAGCTCGTCTCCGAGATCCGCATCGACGCGCCCGTGCAGCTCGTCTGGGAGCTCGTCTCGGAGGTCCGGAATGCCCCGCTGTGGAGCTACCAGGCACGCAAGGTCGTCGCGCTCGGCGGGCCGACCCGCCTCGGCACTGTGTCGTTCAATTTCAATCACCGCGGCCCCGTCGTGTGGCCCACGTGGGCGCGGGTTACCGATTTCCGCCCCGGCGAGCGCTTCGCCAACGAGATCGGCATGGCGAACGCGCGGTGGGTCTTCGAGCTCGAGCCGGCGGGCGAGCGCGGCGACGTATCCGGCGCGGGCGACCCGAACTCCGCCACCCTCCTGCGCGAGTACCGCGAGACCTTCTATCCCCGAGGATTCATCGCCGGTCGAATCATCACTCCAGCCATGGGCGGAGAGACTGACTACAACCGATTCATGCAGGTCGGCGTCTCCGAATCCCTAGAGAAGATCAAGGAGATCGCGGAAGATCCCGCCAGGAGGAGCGAATAGGCCCCGGCTGGGACCCGGCTTTCCCCTACGATCGAGGCATGGCCCCGAACCAGAACACCATCCGCAGCTTCGAGTCCTCCATCGATATCGACGCTTCCGTCGCCACCGTGTGGGAGATCGTCGGCGAGGTGGAGAACGCCCCCAAGTGGGCGCCTACAACGAAGAAGGTCTCCGCATTCGGCGGCCGCACCAAGAACGGGACGCTGTCCGTCAACCTCAATAAGCAGGGCATCGTGTACTGGCCCACCACGGGCAAGGTCGTCGACTACGTCCCGGGCAAGCGCATCGCCAACAAGGCGACGAGCGGCGTGGCATGGGTCTTCGAGCTCGCCGAGGGGCCTTCCGGCCCGGGTTCGACTACGCTCACCGAGTACCGGGAGACCCCGCCCCGCGTCGAGAAGTTCTTCTCGATCGTCGTCTCGAAGCTCACCGGCGGCGAGGACACGTTCTCCGAGGGGCTCGGCAAGTCGGTGAGCTCCTCGCTCAAGGCGATCAAGCGGATCGCCGAGCAGCGCACCGCGCCCGCGGCGTAGCAGTCGCCGCCGAAACCGAGCCGTGTCCCGTCGAGTCGAGTCGCGCCGAATCGCGTCCCGCCGAGCCGCGCCGAACCGTGCCGTCTCTCGCGCGCCGCTCGCGCTGGCGGCCCTGGGGCTTTCCGCGCTGTGCCTCGCGGCGATCCCCGGCTGCTCTCTCCTGCCCGGCTCCGGCAATTCCTCTTCCGCCGCCGAGTCGTCGCAAGAGGAGGCCGGCCCCACGCTCGGCGCGCGCGTCCCCTCGGACTGGCAGGACGTGCGCCACGAGTCCGGGCTGCTCTACTCCGTCCCCGCCGACTGGACCGTCTACGCCTCCACCGGCTCGGGGCAGGACACCCCCACTCCTGACGGCGGAGCTCCCTCCTCCCCCGGCGATCCGGATTCCGGATCGAGCTCCGGCGACTCGGCGACGGACTGGGGCTTCGGGGTGCTCACCACTGCGAATTCGGAGGCCGGGCGAAATTACTGCCCCGTGCCCGGGGGCGAGTCCTTCCGCGCACGGGCCGGGATCTCCGAAGCCCGCGAGGGCAGCCCCGGCGACGTGACCGACTCGATGGCCCGCGCGATGGGCGACTCGATGGAGACCGTGTTCTCCGAGCACGGTTCGCAGGTCGATGTGGGTACCGCCGAGAAGATCGGGGTATCGGGGATCCTCGCATTCCATCAGGTCGTGCGCGGGCGTCCCGCCGAGCCGCGGAACCAGTGCACCCCGCCGACGATCCGGGCCGACGTCATGGGCGTATCCGTGGGCACGCCGGAGGAGCCGAAAACGGTGGCCATGCTGCTCATGACCGACGAGGACGAGCCGGGAGTGATCCCCACCGACGTGATCGACACCGTGATCGGCTCGCTGCGCTTCGACGCGATGGTCTAGCGCCCGGAAAGCTCCGGAGCACACTGCACATCCGGATATGCAGGTGCACGGTCGACGTCGACGGTCGACATTGTCGGACCCGAGGAGAACAATGGGCAGCACACGTGAGCCCGCTGTCCCGGGCCACTCACGTACCGCACGAACGACACTCGAGAGAGCGGAGCCGGCATGAGCAGGAGTATCGATCAGCAGGGCGGAGTGCACGGCTCCGGCTACCTCGACGGCTCCCGCGAGGGGGGCCTCCACACGTTCCCCGAGGATAGCCGCGGACCCATGGGCGAAAAGCGCGTCGCGACCCTGCCTCCCGAAACCCTCGGCCTCCTGTCCACCATGCCGCGGCAGGGCGGATACGGCCCCGGCACCGAGAAGAAGTTCTCGCAGAAGGACTATCACCACGCGGCGGCCGCCTACGGCGCCTCGTTCTCGGTGGCGAAGGTCATGCTCCAGCAGCGGCAGCTGTTCAAAGGCTCGCAGGCCGTGGTGCAGATGAACCACGACATCAAGCACTACGACTGCCCGGGGTGCGCGTGGCCCGACGACCAGAAGGTCCAGATGGACATCTGCGAGAACGGAATCAAGCACGTCACGTGGGAGATGACCCACAAGCGCGCCGACCGGCACTTTTTCGCGGCGCACACGGTCTCCGAGCTCTCCGAGTGGAACGACTACGACCTAGAGAACGTCGGACGGCTCACCGAACCGATGTCGTACGACCCCGCGACCGACAAGTACGTCCCGATCTCCTGGAAGGACGCCTTCGCCCTATTCGGCGAGGAGATGTCGAAGCTCTCCAGCGCGAACAAGGCATCGTTCTATACCTCGGGCCGGCTGAGCAACGAAGCCACGTTCGTCTACCAGCTCATGGGCCGCGAGATGGGGACGAACAACTTCCCCGACTGCTCGAACATGTGCCACGAGGCCTCGGGCCGCGCGCTGACGGCATCGGTGGGCACCGGCAAGGGCACGTGCGATCTCGACGATTGGGAAGAGGCCGACGCGCTGTTCGTCCTCGGGGTCAACGCCGCGTCGAACGCGCCCCGGATGCTCACCTCGCTCGCGCAGGCGGTCCGCCGCGGCGCCGAGGTGATCCACGTCAATACCCTCCACGAGGTCGGCGCCACCAAGACCATCGTCCCGCACGAGATCGCACGGATGGCCACGTTCCAGGCCACCGATACCGCGACCGCCTCGCTGCAGGTGCGCCCCGGCGGCGATATGGCGCTCATGCGCGGGATGGCGAAGGCCACGCTCGAGGCCGCGGATTTCGATCCCTCGATCCTCGACAGCGAGTTCATCGAGAGCCACACCTCGGGCTTCGAGGAATACCGCGCGCTCGTCGAGAACACCTCGTGGGACGAGCTGATCCGCCAGTCCGGGCTCGACGAGGCGACGATCCGCCGGGCGGCCAAGGTCTACATCAACTCGGAGAAGACCGTGATCAGCTGGTGCCTCGGCGTAAGTCAGCACGAGCACGCCGTCGACCAGATCCGCGAGATCGTCAATCTCCTCCTCCTGCGCGGCAACATCGGCCGCCCCGGCGCCGGCCCCTCGCCCGTGCGCGGGCACAGCAACGTGCAGGGCAACCGCACGTGCGGGGTCAATCACAAGCCCACCGAGGAGTTCCTCTCCGCGCTCGACGCCGAGTTCGGGATCATCTCCCCGCGCGAGCACGGCCTAGATACGGTGCGGACCGTCGAGGCGCTCAACGACGGCGAGGTCAAGGTCTTCCTATCGATGGGCGGGAACTTCGTCCTCGCCACCCCGGATACCCACTACACCGCGGAGGGCCTCGCGAAGACGGAGCTCACGGTGCAGGTGAGCACCAAGCTCAACCGCTCGCACCTCGTCCACGGCAAGAAGGCGCTGATCCTCCCCTGCCTCGGCCGCACCGAGCGCGATTCGAGCGAGGTCGTCGAGCACCAGGGGGTCACGGTCGAGGACGCGATGAGCATGGTCCACCTCTCGGTGGGCAAGAAGGACCCGGCGTCCGAGCACCTCATGTCCGAACCGGCGATCCTCGCCGGGCTCGCCCGCGCCGCGCTCCCCGACAGCTCGACGGACTGGGAGGGCTTCGCCGCGAACTACGACACGATCCGCGATTCGATGTCCCGCGTGCTCCCCGGCTTCGAGGGGATGAACGAACTGATCCGTCAGCCGGGTGGGTTCCGGATCCCCCAGCCGGCGAGGGAGCGCGATTTCCGCACGCCGTCCGGGAAGGCGGAGTTCTCCAGCGCCGTTCTGCCCGACGTCATCCCCGCCGAGGCCGACACCCTCGTACTCCAGACCATGCGCTCGCACGATCAGTGGAACACCACCATCTACTCGAACAGCGACCGCTACCGCGGGGTCAAGAACATCCGCGAGATGATCATGTTTAACCCCGAGGACATGCAGGCCCGGGGGATCTCCGAGGGCGATCCCGTCGACATCACCTCGACCGCGAAGGACGGGACGCAGCGCATGCTGCGCCGCTACCGCGCGATCGGGTACAACACGCCCGTGGGCAGCGCCGCCGGATACATGCCGGAGATGAACGCCCTGCTGTCCGTCACCGACTTCAGCCCGCAGTCGGATCAGCCATTGATGAAGTCGATCCAGGTCAAGGTCGTGCCGTCGGCGTAACCGGCCCGTGCGTTTTCGTGCTCTCGCCCGCCCCGCGCCCAGCGCGGGGGCAGGTTTATCCTTGGGGCATGAGTGAGACGAGCGGATTGACGGACGGCAGCGGCGCGAGGAACCCGGAATCTCTCGGCGCCGCGGCGCTCGCTTCGGAGCAGGTCGCGCAGCACGTCGAGGCGCTGCGCGGCGCCGTCGCTGCGGAGATGGCGCGGGTGCGCGAGGACCTCGCCACACTCGTCGGTTTCCCCAGCGTCCACGGGGCGGAGCCCGATGCGTGCCGGGAGGCGGCGGACACCGTGGTCGGTTTCATCTCCGGGCTCGAGATCCCCGGGATCGGCGCCGAGCAGATCCGCCGGATCGAGACTTCGGACGGTTCGACGACGATCATCGCGCATCGCGATCCTGTAGTAGAGGGCAAGCCGACGGTGCTGCTCTACTCGCATTACGACGTACAGCCGGCCGGGGATCTCGAGAAGTGGACGGCTTCGCCGTGGGAGCTCACCGAACGGGACGGCCGCTGGTACGGCCGCGGCGCGGCAGATTGCAAGGGGAATTTCGCCGTGCACCTGGCGTCGCTGCGGGCGCTACTCGGCGCGGGTGACGCGGTCGGCGCAGGCGAAGCTGGTTCCAGCGATCCGCTCGGCGGTCTCGGCCTGACCCTTGTGGTCGAGGGCTCGGAGGAGACCGGCGGGGGCGGGCTCGACGATCTCGTCGCCTCCCAGCCCGAGCTCTTCGCGGCCGACGCCATCTGCATCGTCGATTCGGGCAACGCTGCGGCGGGCGTGCCCACGCTCAACACCACGCTGCGCGGCACCGCCAACGTCACGGTCCAGGTCGACACCATGGCCGCCGGCGTCCACTCGGGCGAGTTCGGCGGCGCGGCCCCGGACGCCCTCGCGGCGCTCATCTCGATGCTCGCCTCGCTGCGCGATCCGGAGACGGGCGCGACCACGATCGACGGCGTCGCCTTCGACGGGGTGTGGAAGGGCCGCGCCTACGACGAGGCGACGTTCCGTTCCGATGCCGGCGTCCTCGACGGCGTCGAGGTCTCCTCGGCCGCTCCCGTCGCGGACCTCGTGTGGGCGCGCCCCACCGCGACCGTGCTCGGCATCGACTGCCCGCCCGTCGAGGGTGCGATCGGCGCGGTGCAGCCCACGGCCCGCGCGCTCATCAACCTCCGCATCCCGCCGGGCATGGACCCCGCCGAGGCGCAGGACGCGCTCGTCGCGCACCTCGAGGCGCGGGCCGCGTGGAACGCGCGGGTCACGTGCACGCGCGGCGCGGTCGCCCATCCCTTTATGACGGCGGGCGCCGGCGATTCCGGAGACGTCCAGGAACTCCTCGGCGCCTCGCTTTCTGCGTCGTACGGCGTTTCCGAGGTCGCCGAGATCGGCTCGGGCGGGTCGATCCCCCTGACCACGGTGCTGCAGACCGCGCACCCCAAGGCGCAGATCGCGCTTTACGGGGTCGAGGATCCGGCGGCCGCGATCCACTCCCCCGACGAGTCGGTGGACCCGTCGGAGATCGAGCACATCGCGCTCGCGCAGGCGGCGTTCCTGCGTGCGTACGCGGGCGCGTAGGAGAACAACCGTGCCTCATTTGATCCCGCCCGAGGAGTACCTGCAGATCCTTGAGCCGCTCGCCGCGCCGCTGCCCGCCCGCACGCTTTCAGTCGCCGACGCTGCGGGGCTCGTGCTCGCGGAAGACGTCCAGGCTCGCGTCGGGTCCCCGGCGTTCACGAATTCCGCGATGGACGGGTTCGCGTGCCGGCGCGCCGAGGTCGAGGTCGCATTCGACACCAAAGACGGCGAGCAGAGCGGCACCGCCCGCATGCCCGTCTCTGCGGACGTCCCCGCCGGCAGCGCGGCCGGCGAGCTCGCCGAGGGCACGGTGGCGAGGATCATGACCGGCGCCCCGGTGCCGGACGGCGCCGACGCGATCATCCCCGTCGAAGACACGAATATCCCCGCCGGCCCCGTCGAGCTCCCCGACGAGATCGAGGTCTCCGCAGTCCCTGCCCCTGGCGCGCATATCCGCCGGGCCGGGAGATCATGGCGGCCGGCGAGCCCGTGGCCTTCGCCGGCGAGCGCGTCTCGCCGTTCGCGGTCGGTGGCATCCTCACCGCGGGAGTCCGCGAGGTTTCCGTGATCCCCGCCCCGCGCGTGCTCGTCGTCTCGACGGGTGCCGAGCTCACTGCCGGGGACATCGCCGGTGCCGCCCCGGGCACGGCGATCCCCGATTCCAACGGCCCCATGCTCGCCGCGCTCCTCCGCCAATGGGGCTGCGCGGACGTGCGCACTGCGAATGCAGGGGACACGGCCGAATCCATCGCCGAGGTCCTCAACTCCGCGACCGACCCGGCGGGTCCCGACGGCAAAACCGTCGACCTCATCGTCACCACGGGCGGTGTCTCCGCCGGCGCCTTCGATCCCCTCACGATGCTCGCCGCGGCGGGCGATCCGCGCCACGAGCTCCACTTCCTCAAGGTCGCCCAGCAGCCCGGGAAGCCGCAAGGCTACGGCCGGATCGGTGGCACTCCCTTGCTCATGCTTCCCGGCAACCCCGTGAGCGCCTTCGTCTCCGCATGGCTCTACGTCCGTCGCGTCGTGCTCAGGATGATGAATCGCGATGCGGCCCCTACGTTTGTCGAGGCTCGCCTCGGCTCCGTACTCGGCCCATTCGGCGGAAAGCGGAGGTTCGTCCCCGCGCGGCTCGAGGACGACGAGTTCTCGCTGCTCGGTGCCGACCGCGGCTTCTCGCACGCCGTGGCGAAGATGCACCGGGCGAATGCTCTGCTCGACATCGCCCCGGACACCGCCGCCCGGGCCGGCGACACCGTCCGGGCGATCGCGCTCGACGTATCCACTCGATAGCCGGCGCCGGTTACCCTGGGCCGCATGGCATCTCAGGGACCGCAGCTGCACATGGTCGACGTGTTCGGAACCTCAGGTTTCGACGGGAATCCGGTGGCCGTCGTGCTCGGCGGCGACGGACTCTCCGCGGAGGACATGCTGCGGATTACCCGGTGGTTCAACCTGTCCGAGACGGTTTTCGTGCTGCCCGCGACCTCGCCCGAGGCCGATTACCGCGCACGGATCTTCACCCCCGACCGCGAGCTGCCCTTCGCCGGCCACCCCACCCTCGGCGCGTGCCACGTGTGGCTCGAGACCTCCGCCGGGAGCGGAAAGGGAACCGGCACCCCTGATGACGGGCGGCACCACAACGGGGCCGTCCCCGCCGCGGGCGACTTCGTCCAGGAGTGCGGCGCGGGCCTCGTCCGCCTGCGGCGCTCGGACTCGGGCGTCCTTAGCTTCGCCGCCCCTCCGCTTCTCCGCGAGGGTCCGACCACCTCGGAGGAACTCGACGAGGCCGCGCGCTTCCTCGGCATATCCACCGACGACATCATCGACTCCGCGTGGATCGACAACGGCCCCGGTTGGCTCGGGATCCGCCTGGCCTCGGCCGACGAGGTCCTCGCGCTGCTTCCCGCGGCGAGCTGGCCGCGGGTCCTCGATATCGGGGTCGTCGGCCCGCACGCCGCCCACGACGAGGACATCGATTTCGAGGTGCGCGCGCTGTTCTCGACGGAGTCCGGAGCCGTGGTCGAGGACCCGGTAACCGGGAGCCTCAACGCCTCGGTGGCCGGATGGTTGCGGGAATCGGGCGTGGTCGACGGCCCGTACGTCGCCGCCCAGGGCACGGTGCTCGGGCGCCGCGGGCGGGTGTTCGCGTCGTTCGATTCCGACGGCAACGCGCGCATCGGCGGCCGGACCGTGACCCACGCGACGGGGCCGCTCACCGGGCTCTAGACGCTCCGCCCCGCCGCAGAGGCGAAGCCGAGCCACGTGTGGCGGTTGCCCGCCCAGCACCAGCCGAGCTTCGGCGCGCCCTTGCGAGCCTTCCCATCCCGTCCTGTGCCACCGCTGATCCACAACGCGGGCGTCCGAGAGTCCAAGGCGCCGACCGGCCGCGACTTGGGTTTGCGCGAGGCAATGGTCATAAAACAGTGGTTCGGTTCGAGCTGCTCGGGCTCGGCGATGAGCCAGCACACGCCCTCAGACGCCGTGAGCGGCGTGCGCCCGCGCCCGAGGATCTCCGGCAGCGCCTCATCCGGGCTCCAGTTGCGCATCTCGTCCCCGCGCTGCGGGTCGTCCACGAGGTAGAGCGGCGCATCGGGAACCTCGACTTCACGGATCGGCACGAACCCGGCGAGGTCGGTCATGTCCTCGACCACGAACCCCGGAACCGCGCGGCGCGAGAGAAGCGGCGCGAGCTCGGCGGCAGGCACGAAGTCCGTGTGGACCACAACGACTCCTTCCGTGTCCCGGTCGAGCGCCTCCGCGCGCGAGCGGAACTCGTCCTCTCCGACCCCGGCCAGCGCGGGAACCCCCATTCTCACGAGCTCGTCGACCTGTTCGGCGATGGTGGGCAAGGTTTGTCCGATCATGCGCACTCCTTCGAGCTCTATTCCCTGCGGCCGCGCACACTTATAGCCTCTGGTCATGCGCACTCTGTTCATTCACGGCGCGGGGGGTTCCACGAGGACCGTCCGCTCGCCGCCGCGTTCGGAGCGCACGCGAGTGTCCCACGAATGTCGGACGAGGATATGTCGTATAACTCCTGGGCCGGGACGCTGCGGCCCGCGCTCGCCGAGCTCGCCGAAGGAGATCGCGTCATCGCGCACTCCTTCGGCGCCTCGATCCTCCTGCGCATGCTCACCGAAGAACCCTGGCCACAGATCACTATGCACCTGCTCGCCATGCCGAACTGGGGACCGGACGGTTGGGCCGTCCCGGATTACGCATTCACGGGACCGGAACCGCCGCAGGCACTCACGCTCCACCATTGCGTGGATGACGCCGTAGTTCCCCATTCCCATCTCGCCCTCAACGCGGCGCTCCTGCCGAACGCACGGGTGGTCTCCTATCTTCACGGCGGCCACCAGTTCGACGGGCAGAGCGAGGAGGTCGCCGCGTCATTCCACACCGCCTAGATCCGGACGTGCCTGAGCTTCTCGGGATTGAGGATCAGGTCGACCCGGGGTGATCGGGCCGCCGTCGATCTCGAAACACATCACCGAATCGACGCGCCCACCGGATGAGTCGAAGCGGAAGGTGGCGAGCCACTCTTGCCCGCCACGTTTCTTTGGCACCACGGGGCGTGCACACCCCGATCCTGGACTTGTAGACAGTGTCTGCAGGTTCAGGTTTTTTGGTCGATCGCTCGCAGAGGCGGACGCGGCCGGTGTTGTTGGTGGGTCGGGATCCGCCCGCTCGGATCGAATCGGGCGTCGGCGGGTCCGAGCGCCGGGTGTTCGCCGGCCTCGCCGCTTTAGTCGGTTTCCCCGGCCTCGCCAATCTCCTGGGTCTCGCCAATCTCGCCAATCTCGCCGACCTCGCCGGACCTGCCGAGCGGAATGTCCCGCGTAGCGAGGGCGCGGACGTCGGCGGGATCGTGGGTCACGAGGAGCGTGGGCGCCGAGGACTCAGCGAGGTGCGCCGCCAGGACCGAGCGAAGCAGCGGCCGGCTCGGGGCGTCGATCGCGGCGAGAGGCTCGTCGAACAGCCGAAGCCGCGGCGACGGCACGGCGAGCGCACGCGCGATGGCCACCCGACCCCGCTGCCCGCCCGACAGGCTCTGCGGCTTGAGCGAATGCTTCGCGGCAGGCAGTCCTAGCTCCCCCAGGAGCTCCGCGGCCCGCGCCCTCGCCTCGGACTTCCGCACCCCGCCGAGGGTGGCGGCAAAGGCGACGTTGTCGATCGCCGTCATATGCGCGACGAGACGCGGTTCCTGGAACACCACCCCGAAGCCACGGCGATCCGTGGGAACCGAGCGCATGTTGCGGCCGTCCAGGAGGTAGCACGGCTCGGTCCCCGATGCGCCCGTGGCGCCGCCGGCCGTGCCACTCGCCGCGCGGTCCGTCGCGCCGCCCGCTGCGGCGCCGGCGGGCACTTCGGGGACCGCCGAGAGCGAACCACCGAGGCCCGCGAGGTAGCGCAGCACCGTGGTCTTGCCCACGCCGTTGGGGCCGGACAGCGCGACGATCTCGCCGGAGGCCACGGCGAAATCGACGGCCAGCGCGAACTCGCCGCGCCGCACCAGCCCGCGCAGCTCGAGACCCGAGGCGCCGCTCATGAGACACCCACCCGATCGGCCCAGCGCCCGCGGAGAACGACGAGGACGAGCAGGCTGACGACGATGAGCGCAATCGACAGGAGGTTCGCGCGATCGGGGTCGGTCTGCAGCGCAATGTAGATCTCGCTCGGCATGGTGCGCGTGACCCCCTGGAGGTTCCCCGCGAATGTGATCGTCGCTCCGAACTCGCCGAGCGCGCGGGCGGCCGCGAGCACCGCACCCGCGCCGATCCCCGGCAGCACCGCCGGCAGCGTGACCCTCCGGAAGATCGTCCCCGGATCGGCGCCGAGGGTGGAGACGGCCTCCTCGACGTCGCGGTCGCGGGACAGGAGCGCCCCCTCGACGCTCATGACGAAGAACGGCAGGGCCACGTAGGCCTGCGCGATGACGACGGCCGTCGTGGTGAACGACAGCGACAGACCGAAGGCTTCGAAGAGGTACTGCCCTGCCACGCCGCGCCGCCCGAGGGACGCCAGGAGTGCGACACCGCCGACGACCGGCGGCATGAGCATCGGCACCGTGACCAGCGCGCGAACGACCCGCTTGCCGGGGAATGCGGGTCCGGCGAGAAGCGCGGCGATGGGCGTGCCGACTACAGCGCACACAGCCGTCGCGCAGACCGCGCACACGAGCGAGAGCCGGATGGCGTCCCATACTTCGCCGTCGCCGACGAGCTCGCCGAGGTTCCCTAGTGGGGTCCGGAAAACCAGGGCGGCCAGCGGCGCGACGAGGAGCACAACCCCGATCCAGCCGAGTGCGCGCAGAGCGAGGCCGCCTGCCCCGGTGCGCCGCTGCACCCTAGTTGCCGCGGGAGAGGAAGCCGGCGTCCGCGAGGATCTTTTGCCCGTCGGGGCCGAGGAGGAAAGTCTTGAACGCCTCGGAGGCGTCCTTGGCTTTCTGGTCCTTGTCGTCGTTCGAAGTGAGCGCGACCGGGTACTTCGTGGTCGCCGAATCGGCATTCTCCACATCGATGCCCTCGACATCGCCCTTCGCCGAGGCGACGTCCGTGCGATAGACCATGCCGGCATCGACCTCGCCGGTGCGGACGCGAGTGAGCACGGTGGTCACGTCGTTCTCGCGGGTGACCGGATCGAACTGGACACCGTCCGCGTCGAGCACCTTCTGCGCGGCCTCCCCGCAGGGCACCTTGACCTCGCACAGCGCCACGCGGACGCCGTCCCGCGCGAGGTCCCGGACGTTCTCCACGTGCGCCGGGTTGTCCTTCGGCACCGCGATCTGCGGAACGTTCTTCGCGAAGATCTCGTTCTCCGCGACCGCGCCCGCCTCGATCGCCGGCTTGATGGAGGACTCGCTGGCGAGCATGACGAGGTTGTACGGGGCTCCACCGAGGAGCTGGGATACGAGGGTCGGCGAGCCGCCGGGCTCGAAATCGACCTTGACGTCCGGGTTCTGCTCGTTGAACTTCTCGATGAGCTGCGGCAGCACGTCCGTGAGCGAGGCCGCCGCGCCGATGCGGATGCTCGTGGTCCCGGAGTCGCCATTCGAGTCGCCGTCGGAGCCGGAATCGTTAGAGCTGCAGCCCGCCGCTAGGACCGCGGTGGCCGCGAGGACGGCGCCTGCGCGCTTGACGGAACTCTGCATTTCTAGCCTCCGGTGAAGGGTGGGAGCACATCGACCTTGCGGCCGTGCGCCATATCGAGGTCCCTGGTGAGGACCGAATCGACAAAGAAGCGGCAGGAGTTGAGCATCTCCTCGGCCTTCTCGCCGTGGGCGCCGATGATCGCTTCGCGCACTCCCGCAAGGTTACCGCCGCGGACATCGAGAGTCTCCGATTCCGTGCCGACGGCGTCCGCGGCCCAGGCGAAGTATTCGATCTCCACGGGGACGGGATTGCCCTTAGGGGCTCCCGTCTTTTCGACCGCTTCCGCGCCGTCCACCACTCGCGCCCCGTCTACTGCTGCCGCGCTATCCACCGATACCTCCCATCGACCGCTTTGATCGCGGCCGCGCGTCCGTGAGCCCACCGTGCCCGGCCCATTTCCCGTACATCGCCTCGCGCCACAGGTCGCCGATCTGCTCGTCGCTCGCGCCGGCGCGTAGCGGGCCGAGGAGATCGGTCTCGTCGTCGCCGAACAGGCACGGCCGCACAGTGCCCTCGGCGGTGATCCGCGTGCGGTCGCAGGCGGCGCAGAACTGGCGGGTCACCGAGGCGATGATCCCCACGGTCTGCTCCGTCCCCGCGACGCGCCAGCGCTCGGCCGGAGACGACGGATCCCCGGCGCGGCCGAGCGGCTCGAGCTCGTAGTGGTCGGAAAGGACTGCGAGCAGCTCGTCCGCCGTGACGACCGCTCCGCGCTGCCACGTCTCCTCGGCGTCGAGGGGCATCTGCTCGATAAAGCGCAGTTCTGCGCCCTCGTCGAGGCAGAAACGCAGGAGATCGGGAGCTCCGGCGAGCGTCTCGCGCAGCGCCACGGCGTTGACCTTGACCGGCCCTAGGCCGGCGGCCTTCGCGGCGCGCACGCCGGCGATCGAGCCGTCCACCCGGTCGCGCCGAGTAACCCTTTCGAATGTCTCGCGGTCCACCGTGTCGAGCGAGACGTTGACCCTCGTGAGCCCGGCCTCCGATAGCGTCCCCGCCCGCTTGTCCAGCCCGAGCCCATTGGTGGTCAGCGCCAGCGGAACCTCGGGGTGGCGGCTTCGGACCTCGCCGATGATCGATTCGAGATCCTTGCGCAGCAGCGGTTCGCCGCCGGTGAAGCGGACCTCGGCGATTCCCAGATCGCGGATGGCGAGATCGACGAGGCGAACCGCTTCGTCCGCCGTCATGAGCTTGGAGACCGGCACGAGCGGCAAGCCCTCCGCGGGCATGCAGTAGGTGCAACGGAGGTTGCATTTCTCGGTGAGAGAGACGCGGAGGTCGCGCGCTACGCGGCCGAACGTGTCGAGGAGCATCGCGTACCTCCTTTTCCGCCGGCTCGGCTCGATTCACAGGCTACGCGCGGGCCGGGCGGGCACGAAATGCGCGGCGCTAGGATTGGGGGCATGGCCAAGCACTCCAAGTCCGAGCCCGAGGACGCACCCGAGGACGCAGTAGGTAGCGCAGGATCCGCCGCGGGCCTGACGCACACCGATGCCGCCGGCGCGGTGCGGATGGTCGACATAGACGATAAGTCCGTGACAAGTCGAACTGCCACCGCCACAGGCATTTTCGTGACCTCGGCCGAGGTTATCGAGCTCGTGGCGAGCGACGGAATGCCCAAGGGTGACGTCCTCGCCACGGCGAGGCTCGCGGGGATCAACGCTGCGAAGCGCACGTGGGAACTCGTTCCGCTGTGCCACCAGATTCCGCTCACCGGCGTCAAGGTGGAGCTCACCCCGCGCGGGGATCGGATCGAGATCTCCGCGACGGCCAAGACCACAGGGAAGACGGGCGTGGAGATGGAGGCGCTCACGGCGGTGCACGTCGCGGCGTTGACGCTGCACGACATGGTCAAGGCTGTTGACCCGGCGGCGCGCGCGGAGGACATCAAGCTCGCCGCGAAGACGGGAGGCCGCTCCGGGCAGTGGTCGCGCGGGGCCGATTCGGGGCCTGCGGGCGCCGCACTTTCGGAGGCGGTCGGGGCGCTGCGCGAGTTCGCCGCGCGGGAGCCGGGCGAGGCACGCACTGCGGTCGTGCTCACGTCCTCCACCCGAGGGGCGCTCGGCGAGCGCAAGGACAAAACGGGGCCGAAAATCGCGGACTGGCTGCGCGGCAAGGGGTATGACGTCGCAGGTCCCCTTCTCGTGGCCGACGCGGATGTCTCCGTCGCGCTGCGGGAGGCGCTCGCCGCGAATCCCTCTGTCGTGCTCACCACCGGCGGCACCGGTGTCGCGAAGGACGACCGGACGCCGGAGGCCGTAGCGGAGCTCCTCACTCGCGAGGTGCCGGGCGTCGGAGAGGCGATGCGCGCGCACGGGCGGGCGAACACCCCGCTTGCCGATGTATCCCGTTCGGTCACCGGTTTCGCCGGTTCTACTTTTGTCGCGACGCTCCCGGGTTCGCGCGGCGGGGTAGCCGATGGGCTCGCTGTGCTCGACACCTTGCTCGAGCATCTGCTCATGGTGTCCGAGGCCGTCGGGGATGCCTCCGGAGCGCACGAGGAGTCCACGCCGGCCGCGCGGGATAAGCATGGGAAATAGCGTCCTGCTTGCGGAGATCCGCGACGAGGAGATTGTCTCGGCGGAGGTCGAGACGCTCGTGCGCGCCGCTTCGGTCGGCGCGACAGTGTGTTTCACCGGGCTCGTGCGTGACCACGACCGCGACCTACCTGGCGAGACCGTGACCTCGCTGGAGTACTCCTGCCACCCGTCGGCGCCGGAGTTCATGGCGCAGGTGTGCGGCGAGATCGCCGAGAAGTACGGGGTTTGCGTGGCCGCGGCGCATCGCGTCGGCACGCTCGCGGTCGGGGATGTCGCCGTCGCCGCCGCCGTGTCGAGCGCACATAGGGGTGACTCCTTCGAGGCGTGCCGCGAGCTCATCGACCGCATCAAGTCCGAGGTTCCGA
>NZ_DAINST010000022.1:0-37426 GCF_036741115.1 Dietzia sp. | reverse complement strand
ACTACAAGCGCACAGTTATCCTCGCCCGTCGAAAGAAGCGCGAGTCCATCCGCGAAATGGCAGCAGCCAATGGTATCTCTGTGGGAGCCAGCACGGAGTGGTGGCCGCGCATGAGCGCCAAACGAAGACGGGGGTCTGAGCCCGCACTTGGCCGGCACGAGGGGTACCTACTAGACGGGTGTCATAACGCCGATATGCGCTATCGCGAGTTCATCCACTTCGCCGCAATCATCTTCCTCGCCGGCGTCATCGGCTTCTCGGCGGTTCTCCTCCTCGTGAGCTCCGCCGGTCCCGAGGTCACCGAGACCCTCACCCTGTTCCAGCTTATTGGGTTCATCCTCATCCCGGTATCCGGAACGCTCACCTTTCGCGTGCTGTTCGCCGTCTTCGGCAGCCGAAGACGGCGGTACCCCCACGGCGACCCGGCCGGCGGCGTCACCGCGATTCGGCCCCCTCCGCGAACATCCTTCGGCGAAGCCAGAGCGAGACATAAACGAGGCCGACGAGGACGGGCACCTCGATCAGCGGGCCGACCACGCCGGCGAGCGCCTGCCCCGAGGTCGCGCCGAAGGTCGCGATCGACACGGCTATGGCAAGCTCGAAATTGTTTCCCGCAGCGGTAAAGGCCAACGTCGTCGTCCGGGCATATACGAGTCCGATTCCGCGGCCGAGGAAGTAACCTGCGCCCCACATGATCCCGAAATACAGAAGAAGCGGGACGGCGATCCGAGCGACGTCCTACGGCTGTGCAGTGATCCGATCGCCCTGCAGAGCTAAGAGGACGACGATCGTAAAGAGGAGACCGTAGAGCGCCCACGGCCCGATCGCAGACAGGAAGCGCTCCTCGTACCAGCTCCTCCCCTTGGCACGCTCCCCCAGGCGCCGGGAGAGGAACCCCGCGAGCAATGGGATACCGAGAAAAACGAGCACCGATACCGCGATACGCCCAGGCGAGCCATCGATCTCGGCTTGCTCGAGCCCCAGCCATCCCGGCAACACCGAGAGGTAGAACCAGCCGAGAACCGCGAACATCACGATCTGGAAGCCCGAATTGAGCGCGACCAGCATTGCGGCGGCCTCTCTGTCGCCGCAGGCGAGATCATTCCAGATGATCACCATCGCGATGCAGCGGGCGAGTCCCACGATGACCAGACCGGTACGGTATTCCGGCAGGTCCGGGAGGCACAGCCACGCCAAGGCGAACATCACGGCCGGGCCCAGGATCCAATTGAGAACCAGCGAGCCGAGGAGGAGTCCGCAGTCCGCCGTCACCGATTCCATTCGGTCGAACCGCACCTTGGCCAGAACCGGGTACATCATCACGAGAAGACCGAGCGCGATCGGCGGAGAGATGCCGTCGACCTCCGCCCAGCCGAGGAGGTCGCGAACACCCGGTACCACGCTGCCGAGGACAAGGCCCGCCAGCATCGCAATGCCGATCCAGGCGGGCAGATACCTGTCGAGTACGCCCAGCCTCGCGCCGACGGTCTCGCGGTCTTCCGACTCAGGCTCCAAAGTTCGTCTATTTCTCTGCGGGTGAGAATGCGGCGCACCGGCGCACGCACACCGCCGGTGGCAACAGCAGACTACTGGCGCGATGGATCTTTACTAGCGGCGCCTGCACGGTGTTCGCGGGGTTGTCGTCCTTCGGACCTCGCGTGCTCCTCGAGGACGTGTGCGCTCTGTTCGAGTGCAGACCGCCGTCCATACTGATCGGGCCCAAGGGCATTCGACCGACGGACACGGCTGTGAAAAGCGCAGACGTTGATCACAATCTCGATTCGCATGTGACCCGATTACGCCAAGGGAGCGATTTCCTCACTGCCCCATCACATCTGACGACGCTCTCCGAGGGCAACTCGGAGAATACCCGAGCCCGTCATAGACGTTGCAGCTGTGCGTAAGGTTGTGGTCGAGTCGGGATCCTCGATCCGATCCCGCAGAGAGGGTGGAAAACTTGCCTATCCAGCAGATCGTCGCGCCGCCGGCGCGCGCGGCCATGTTCCTCGTCCTCGAGGTCTCCGACGGTGCCGAGGACTCGGTCCGGGACTTCCTCGGCGCCGCCCCCGGATACACCCGTGCCGTCTCGTTCCGCTCGACGGGCGCCAGTTTCTCCAAGGACATCCTCAGCGTCGTCGGGGTGGGCGCCGAGATGTGGGACCGACTGTTCGCCGAGCGACCGCGGCACCTCCACCCGTTCGCCGAGGTCGCGGGAAATACGCACACGGCTCCGTCGACCCCTGGCGACGTGATCATCCATCTTCGCGCCCCGCAGATGGACCTGTGCTTCGAGCTCGCGCGGATCATGCTCGACAAACTCGGCAGCGGAGTGTCCGTCGTCGACGAGGTCCACGGCTTCACCTACTTCGACAACCGGGATCTTCTCGGTTTCGTCGACGGAACGGAGAACCCCGAGGGCTCCGATGCATTCGGCGCCGTCTACGACGCGGGCGACGAGGCCTTCCCCGGCGGCTCGTACCTCATCGTGCAGAAGTACACACATGACCTCGATTCCTGGAACGCTATTTCCGTAGAGGAACAGGAGAGGGTCATCGGGCGCACCAAGCTCGAGGACATCGAGCTCGAGGACGACGTCAAGCCGAGCAACTCCCACGTCGCCCTCAACGATGTGAGCGACGAGGACGGCAACGACCTCGACATCTATCGGACGAACATGCCGTTCGGCAGAATCGGCGAGAAGGAGTTCGGCACCTATTTCGCCGGCTACGCCGCAGACCCTGCCGTGACCGAGCAGATGCTCGACAACATGTTTCTCGGCGATCCGATCGGCAATCACGACCGGATCCTCGACTTCTCCACCGCCGTGACGGGCGCGCTCTTCTACATCCCCTCGGCAGAACAGCTCGACTCCATCGACGAGCTCGCCCCGGCCGACGGCTCGGAACAGGACGGCGGCGAAACGGACGTCGACGCAGACGCGGCGCCCGCCGTCATCCCCGACGGTAGTCTCGGGATCGGCGGCCTCGGCCCCCGGTAGCGGGCCGAAGCAAGAGTTCACGTACCGATAACGGCAATAGACACGAAAAACCAAGGAGCTCAGACATGAACAATCTGCACAGGGAACTCGCCCCTATCACCTCGGCCGCCTGGGACGAGATCGAGGAAGAGGCCCGCCGCACGTTCAAGCGCAATATCGCCGGCCGCCGGATCGTCGACGTGCCCGAGGCCCACGGCCTCGAGTTCTCCGCGCTCGGCACGGGTCACCTGTCAGCACTCGATGCGGGCATCGAGGGCGTCGAGGTCCGCCGCCGCGAGTCCATCCCCGTCTTCGAGATCCGCGTTCCGTTCACCGTGTCGCGCGCCGCAGTCGACGATGTGGACCGCGGCTCTGCCGATTCCGATTGGCAGCCGGTCAAGGATGCAGCCGAGGCCATCGCGCTCGCCGAGGACCGCGCCGTTCTCGAGGGCTCCGAGACCCTCGGCATCAAGGGCATCTCCATGGCGGCCACGCAGAAGCCGGTGGAGCTCCCCAGTGAGACCCGAGACATCCCAGCAGCGGTCGCCAAGGCGGTCTCCACTCTCCGTCTCGATGGAGTCTCAGGGCCGTACAACCTGCTCCTCTCCGCGGACCTCTACACCGAGGTCCTCGAGACCACCGATCACGGCTACCCGGTCCACGAGCACATCGGGCGCGTCCTCAAGGACGGCGAGATCACGTGGGCGCCAGCGATCGACGGCGCGATGCTCACCTCCGCACGCGGTGGCGATTTCGAGCTCCACCTCGGGCAGGATCTCTCCATCGGCTACCACTCCCACGATTCCGAGAACATCAATCTCTATCTCCAGGAGAGCTTCACCTTCCGCGTCGCTGGCGACGAGGCCGCGGTTCGCATCAACTAGCACGAGGTAATCGGCTCGTGCCGCGCGTGCCTCCGGGCACGCGCGGCATCGTCATTTTCGGGCCTCGGCCCCGTCGGGAATCATCTCGGGAACAAGTGCGTTACCCTTGTTGACACATCAACAAGTAAGTTGGAGGACGGCAATGCAGTTCGGTATCTTCTCCGTCGGCGACGTCACTGAAGACCCCACCAACGGCACGACCCCGAGCGAGCACGAGCGCATCGAGGCTATGACCGAATACGCGCTCAAGGCCGAGGAGGTCGGTCTCGACGTCTTCTCCACGGGCGAGCACCACAACCCGCCCTTCGTGCCCAGCTCCCCGACCACCCACCTCGGTTACATCGCCGCGAGGACGTCGAAACTGCAGCTCACGACGTCGACCACGCTGATCACCACGAACGATCCCGTGAAGATCGCCGAGGATTTCTCCTTCCTCCAGCACATCTCCGGCGGCCGCGTCGACCTCATGATGGGCCGCGGCAACACCGGCCCCGTCTACCCGTGGTTCGGCAAAGACATCCGCAAGGGAATCCCGCTGGCGATCGAGAACTACCACCTGCTCCGGAAGCTGTGGCGCGAAAAGGTCGTCAATTGGGAAGGCGAATTCCGCACTCCCCTGCGCGGGTTCACGCTCGCCCCGCAGCCGCTCGACGACACCCCGCCGTTCGTGTGGCACGGGTCCATCCGCTCCCCGGAGATCGCCGAGCAGGCCGCCTACTACGGAGACGGTTTCTTCCACAACAACATCTTCTGGAACGTCGAGCACACCAAGCAGATGGTGGATCTCTATCGTCGGCGCTTCGAGCACTACGGCCACGGTTCGGCCGCGCAGGCGATCGTCGGCCTCGGCGGGCAGGTGTTTATCGGCGACTCTGAGGCCGAGGCGAAGAAGCGCTTCCGGCCGTACTTCGACAACGCACCGGTGTACGGGCACGGGCCGAGCCTCGAGGAGTTCTCGAAGCTCACTCCTCTCACGGTCGGTACGGCCGAGCAGGTCATCGAGCGCACGCTGAGCTTCGCCGATTGGGCCGGGGACTACCAGCGCCAGCTCTTTCTCCTCGACCACGCGGGTCTGCCCCGCGAGATGGTGCTCGAGCAGATCGAGCGCCTGGGCACCGAGGTCGTGCCCGTCCTCCGCAAGGAGTTCGAGGCGTGCCGTCCAGCCGACGTCCCCTCGGACCCGCCGACCCACGACTCTCTCGTCGCCGAGGGGCCCGACTCGCCGTTCCACCTCGTCGAGCCGGCAAAGGATCGGATCGCCGCCAACGCGCAAGGAAGGGAGAACTAGGACATGCGCTCCATCGTCGCCATCACAGCCGGGCTCTCCGAGCCTTCGTCCACGAGGCTGCTCGCCGATCAGATCGTCGACGCCGTGCGAGCCGAGGTCTCCGCCCGCGGCGAGACCGTCGACGTCCGCTTCGTCGAGCTGCGGGACATTGCCGGAGAACTCGCCCGCGCCATGACCACCGGAGCGATCCCCACGCCCGAGCTCGACGAGATCAAACAGGCGGTGTCGGCGGCGGACGGCATCGTAGCCGTAACCCCGGTGTTCACGGCGAGCTACAGCGGGCTGTTCAAGATGTTCTTCGACGTCCTGGACACCGACGCGCTCAACGGGATGCCGGTACTCATCGGCGCATCGGCGGGGACGGCGCGGCACTCGCTCGTCCTCGATCACGCGATGCGCCCGTTGTTCACCTACCTTCGCGCCACGGTGATGCCCACGGGCGTCTTCGCCGCCACCGAGGACTTCGGGGGCGCGGAGGGCGCCGGGCTCGGCGGACGGATCCGGCGCGCGGCCGCCGAGCTCGCCGGGCAGGTTGTCGCCGAGCCAGCGGCTGTCGAGGGCTTCGGCCCGTCCACTGGGGACACGGCGCCGAGGCGTCGCACCGGAACCTCGCCGGCCGAATCGTTCACCGCCTTCGACCAGCTCCTCAAGGGGCATAGCGGCTCGCTCGAGCCCTAGTAGCCGGCCTGCCCGAGCCCGATCGGGACGGTACGCACGGGGGAGGGGCGCCACGACGTGGCGCCCCTCCCCCGTTGTGCTCCACGCACTCGTTTCCGCGCGTCCTCCCCGGGCTTCCCCGGGCCCGGGGCCGGGCCACGCCGGGTCGGGCCCGGGACGGGCTCAGTTCTTCGAGTCGACGAGCGCGTACGACAGCGCAGCGGTCGCGGCGGTCACGGAGAACACGGACGGCCACGCCCCGATCTTCTTGGCGAGAGGATGCGACGCGCCGAAGGCGCCGAGGTACGTTGCACCGAGCGCACCGGCTGCCGCAGGGCCGCTCGTCTCCAGCCAGGTGCGGCCTGCCCACAGTCCCGCGGCTCCGAGCACGACTCCGCCGAGCGGCCGGATCCCGGTCTCGCGCGCCACGAGGAAACCTCCGACCAGGCCGAAGGCGGACACCGCCGCCGATGAGACCTCACGCGCGTTCTTTACTGCCATCTCGTCCTCTTTCCTAATGCTTGCCGGCCGCTTCGCTGCGGCCGAAATCTGTCAAACCCGCCGCCCTCCGGTCTCCCTCGCACCGGGGCGCCGGCTCCACGCCGAGCCTACCGACGCCGGCTCGGGATTCCCGCGGCCGCGGCTAGCGGCCTCGAGGAGCGGATTCGAGGAACTGGTTCAAGGAGCCAGACTCAGGCCGTGGCCACGATCTGCCAGGCGTCGATCCAGCCGGCGGCGTACGAGGTCTCCACCGTCGCGAGGTGGAACTGCCACATCCGCCGGTAGACGGGATCGAATCCCTGCGCGGCGGCATCGCGGCCGCGAATCGCGAGGTTTTCCCGCCACAGCCGTGCCGTGTGCGCCGCGTGCTCGCCGAACTCGATCCGCCCGCGGAGCTCCATCCCCTGTTGCCGCTCGAATGCCGACTTGAGGTCCGAACGCAGCGGAATCCCGGAGCGCTCGTCGATGTACTGCCGGCGCCACGCCAGGAGCTCGGAGATCTCGGCGGCGTGCGCGTCAGAGCCCACGGCGAGCTGCGCTGCGAGAGTTCCGCCGGGAGGCAGGATCGCAGAGGACTTCTCGAGCACCGCAGCGAAAGCGTCGCTCCCGTGGGCGCACGGCTCGAGCGCGACGACGGCGTCGGCCTCGCCCGCGATGTCCCCGAATTCACCGAGACTCAACGTCACCGCATTGGACTGGCCTGCCGCGCGGATCCTGGCGCCGACCACGTTGAGTCGGTCGATCGACTCGGTGACGCCGCGGACCTGGGCGCCGCATTCGGCCGCCCGCAGTGGCAACTCGCCCCAGCCGGGCGGCGTGACGACCACGCGGGACCCGTCGCCGACCTCGGCGAGGCCGAGGAGCACGTCATGTGCGCGCCGCTGAGCATCTCCGAGATCGAGCCGGTGCGGCGGTGTAGGCGGGGCACTCACGTGGATCACCGTCCGCCCGCGCGAATCGGTACGTCGGCTGCGGGCTCCGGAGGCGAACAGGGCGGCGCTCGTCGCCATCGTCGGATCGGAAAACAGCGCGACGAGATCGCCCGGGATTCCCATCTCCAGGTCCGTCATCCATGCTTCTTCGCCGCCGGTCTGGGCGCGACGCCTGTGCCCGGGCCCCCGCACCTGCCCCAGTCCCTTCCCCGACCTATGACGGCGGACGGTCTCGAGATCCGGGTGGTTCGCGAGCCATGGGACGAGTGCCGCGACGACGGCCGGCAGGTCCCCGGCGATCCATTCGCCGGCCATATATGACTCGGCGAGCCCCGGGGTTCCCTGCGCAGCGATGCGAGAGAAGAACGACTCCGGGCGACGCAGGACCACAGTGGTCTCGGCGTCGAGGGAGCCAAACGAAGAATCATCGGGGAACTCGAAACGCATGCCGAGCTCGGGTGCCGCCGCCCGCAGGGCATCGCGGATCTCGCGGGACGCGCCACGGCGGCCGGTCCCGGCCTCGGATTCGGGCGCGACCAGCTCGGGCCACCTGATGGGATCGACCACCTCGGGCTCCACACGTGCCATTGCTGCCCACCTTCCCGAACCTCGGGCCCACTTGCCTTCCGCGCCTTCGACGCTACCGCCGCCGGGGCCGCCTGCCGCCGAGGCGCGGCGCGCCCCCGCCCAGCTCTTGGGGAGTTCTTGGGTGGCGCTCGGGGATGGCTCATTCCGGGTTCATTCCCGGGTCTGCGCCGCCGGACGCGGGCGCCTACCGCTATTTGCGGGCGCGGCAGAGCGGTTCTGCGCGTTCGTCTAGAGTTGTAACCGGCCATCCGGCGTCGGCGATCCTCGGCTACGGATGCTCACATCTACTCGCCACTACCTGCCCAGAGGTGATGTATGTCCACGCCAGCCCAGCGCACCGATTCACAGGACAATGCGACGAATCCGAAGTCGCAGAGCGGTCGCCGCCATGTCGTGATCATCGGTTCGGGATTCGGCGGGCTCTTCGCGGCCCAGGAGTTCAAGAATGTCGATGTCGACGTGACGCTCATCGCGAAGACCGGGCATCACCTCTTCCAGCCGCTGCTCTACCAGGTGGCAACGGGCATCCTCTCCGTCGGCGAGATCGCGCCACCCACGCGGTTCATCCTCAAGGACATCAAGAACGTCACCATCGTGCTCGGCGACGTCAAGGACATTTCCCTCGCCGACCGCACGGTGCGCTACACCTCGGGGAACCTCGACCTCACCGCGGGCTACGACGATCTCATCCTCGCCGCGGGTGCCAATCAGTCGTATTTCGGCAACGACCACTTCGAGCGCTTCGCCCCGGGGATGAAGTCGGTCGACGACGCCCTCGAGCTACGCGGCCGCATCCTCGGCGCGTTCGAGCAGGCCGAGCTCACCACGGACGAGGTCGAGCAGCGCCGCCTGCTCACCTTCGTCATCGTCGGAGCCGGCCCCACGGGCGTCGAGATGGCCGGCCAGGTGGCCGAACTCGCAGGCACAACCTTCAAGGGCATCTATCGCAATATCGATCCGACCACCGCGCGGGTCGTTCTACTCGACGCGGCGCCGCTCGTGCTGCCGCCGTTCGGTGAGAAGCTCGGAGGAAAGGCCAAAGAGCGCCTCGAGGAGATGGGCGTCGAGGTGCGGCTCAACGCGATGGTCTCCGATGTCGACGCCCGCGGCATCGTGTTCCGGGAGGCCGACGGCACCGAGCAGCGCATCGACGCCGCCTGCAAGATCTGGTCGGCCGGTGTCTCCGCGAGCCCGCTCGGCAAGATCGTCGCGGACCAGGCCGGCGCGGAGGTCGATCGAGCAGGCCGTGTGCTCGTGGAGAAGGACCTCAGCGTCGCGGGCCACCCGGAGGTCTTCGTGGTCGGGGACATGATGAGCCTCGACAAGCTCCCAGGCGTCGCCCAAGTCGCGATCCAGGGCGGCCGCTACGCCGCACGGCAGATCATCGCCGAGGTGGAAAAAGGGCAGAAGCCGAGCCAGAGGAAGCCCTTCAAGTACTTCGACAAGGGCTCGATGGCGACGGTGTCCCGCTACAACGCGGTCGTCAAGATGGGCAAGGTCGAGATCTCCGGCTTCTTTGCGTGGGTCATGTGGCTCATCGTCCACCTCGCGTACCTCGTGGGATTCAAGAACCGGTTCACGGCGCTCATCTCCTGGGGAATGCAGGTGATGGGAAACCACCGCTCGCAGCTCACCTCGACGAACCAGCAGGTCTACGCGCGGGCGGCGATGGAGCAGATCGCGGCGACCGAGGCTCGCCTCTCCGAGGTCGAGCAGGCGGACGAGGGCGAAGGCACGAAGAACGACGCCGAAGGTGAAGGCGCCCCCGCCGCACCCGAGGGCGAGAGCGCCTCAGCGCCTAAGGCGTAGTGAGGTTCGCGAGCCGAACCTGGCTCGTGGCAATGAGGCGACCGTCCTGGTCCACGATGTCCGTGCGCCAGAGCTGCTGCGAGCGGCCTCGGTGCACCGGCGTCCCGGTCGCGGTGAGCGTGCCCGTGGACGCCGAGCGCAGGAAGTCGGTGTTGTTGTTGGTGCCGACCACGTGCCCCTTCTCGCCCAGCCAGACCTGACCGCCGACGCTCGCGACTTCCTCACCGATGGAGGCGTAGACCCCGCCGTGGATGATTCCGTGCGGCTGCTGCAGCTTCTCGGTGACGGCGACGGTGAGCACGACGCGGTCCGGTGAGACCTCTACGTACTCGAAGCCCAACGTGGTACCGAGGGTTTCGCGACCCTCCGCGGCCGCGAACATATCCGTCGTGTTGCCGTCTTCTGTCATATCTACCTACCCAGCTCGGAGCCTCGTGGCCGATGCGGCCACCGTACGGCGACCAGCCTAGTCTCGCCGCGGACCGCGCCGGGGGCCCTTCGGCCGCTCACAGCCTTCTCCGCCCTGTCCCGATTCCATGAGCGAGCACGGCAGCGGCCGAATCCCCCGCACGGGAATCTTGCACACCTCCAAGCCGTCGAGGAGGAATTGCACGCGGCGATCGGCCACGTCTCTCGAGGTCTCCACGAAGCGCGCGGTGCGCAGCGCCGTGTATGCCGATTCTCGCGCCGCTGTGGCCCACATCTGCGCGGGCCGGCACAGGCTCACCTCGGCGAGGAGCTCGAACACGGGGCGCAGCGCGGACACCGCGCGACCTGCCAGCCAATACGCCATTTCGGCCTCGCCGGGCAGCTCCCGGACCTGCCGCTTGTCGAGGCCGGTTCCGAGCCGCGGATCTCCCGGAAGGACCCGCACGAGCGAATCGTCCACGCCCACCCAGTCGAAGCCCCACTCCTGATTCGTGCGGACGAAAAGATTGCTCTCGTGCGGGTCCCACACGCGCCCCTTCTGCACGAAGCTCGCCACCGCTCGTCCGAGCACAGAGTGCGAGAATTGGCTGGTCACGAGATGGGTCGCATACCGAGCTTCGCCGAAGACATCGAAATGGGCGGCGAACATGTCCGCGACGAGTGTGCCCTCCTCGAGAGTCGCCATGGACCGCCAGCGGCGGCGATTGTGCTGTCCGAGATCCGCGACCGAATACATCCGTGGATCATCGATACTCAATCGCGCCAGGTCCATTGCGACCTCGGCGAACAAGGGGTTGTCGGAACCCCGCTCGTGTATACGCACCGCTCTGACCATTGAAGACCACCTCCGCAGATCACGACTCCCCGAGATGCGGATTCGGTTCCCGGTCCCGCCCAATCCAGCCGAATCCATCCGCCATCGGGGTCGGCGTGGATCCGTCTGCCGTCCATTGATGTATGTGCGCAGAGCCGATCGGCTGTGCCGAGCGGCCAAGCGAGTCTCTTCGCCTACGTTCAGTTACGACAGCCAGCAAACCAGCATGTCGCGCCGAGCGGTAACGATGTTTCCAATAGTCACCGATAATTAACTATTGATTAAGAGTCGTCCCTGCGGAGTCTGTCGGGCGCGCCGTCACGCGTAACGGCGCGCCCGCCGCGAGCGCCCCGCCCCCGACCGGTGTCTATATTTAGGGGCATGACTGATGCAACGAGCTCGACCGACAAGGACGCCAACGCCAGGGGCACCGCGAACATCGGCGTCACCGGCCTGGCCGTGATGGGATCGAACATCGCGCGCAACTTCGCCAGGAACGGCTTCACCGTCGCCCTCCACAATCGCTCAATCGCGAAGACCGATGCACTTCTCGAGGCCCACGGGGGCGAGGGCGATTTCGTCCGTACCGAGTCGATCCAGGACTTCGCCGATGCGCTGGCCACGCCGCGTTGCGCACTCATCATGGTCAAGGCCGGCGACGCCACCGACGCCGTCATCGAGGAGCTCGCCTCGGTCTTCGACGAGGGCGACATCATCATCGACGGCGGCAACGCCCTCTACACCGACACGATCCGTCGCGAGAAGGCCATGGCCGAGCGCGGAATCCGATTCATCGGCGCCGGCATCTCCGGCGGCGAGGAGGGCGCCCTCGAGGGCCCGTCGATCATGCCCGGCGGCCCGGCCTCGAGTTACGAGGTAGTCGGCCCCATCCTCGAGAAGATCTCCGCCCACGTCGACGGCACCCCGTGCTGCACGCATATCGGCGAGGACGGCTCCGGCCACTTCGTCAAAATGGTGCACAACGGCATCGAGTACTCCGACATGCAGCTCATCGGCGAGGCCTACCAGCTCCTCCGAGAGGTCGGAGGGCTCGAGCCCGCCGCCCTCGCCGAGATCTTCCGCGACTGGAACAAGACCGAGCTCGATTCCTATCTCATCGAGATCACTGCCGAGGTACTCGCGCAGGTCGACGAGAAGACCGGCAAGCCGCTCGTCGACATCATCGTCGACCAGGCCGGGCAGAAGGGCACGGGGCGCTGGACGGTCAAGTCCGCGCTCGACCTCGGCGTGCCGGTGACGGGCATTGCCGAGGCCGTCTTCGCCCGTGCGCTCTCGAGCTCGCTGCCGCAGCGTGAGGCCGGGCGCGCGCTCCCCTCGGGCGGCACGAACACCCCGCTCGATACCGGCGATTCCTTCGTCGAGGACGTGCGCAAGGCGCTCTACGCCTCGAAAATCATCGCCTATGCGCAGGGCTTCGACCAGATCAACGTGGCCAAGGCCGAGTACGGCTGGGACATCGACCGCGGCGCGCTGGCGACCATCTGGCGTGGCGGCTGCATCATCCGCGCAAAGTTCCTCAACCGCATCGTCGACGCGTACGCCGAGAACGAGGAGCTGCGCAGCCTCGTCGAGGCGCCGTACTTCCTGGCCGCGCTCACGGACTGCATCGACGCATGGCGTCGCGTGGTCGCCGCCGCCGTTCACGCAGGAATCCCCACGCCCGGCTTCTCCTCCTCGCTCGCCTACTACGACGCGCTGCGCACCGACCGTCTGCCCGCAGCGCTCACGCAGGGGCTCCGCGATTACTTCGGTGCGCACACCTACGGCCGCATCGACGGCCCGGGCGCCTTCCACACCCTGTGGTCGGGCGACCGCACCGAAGTGGAAGTCGATTGATAGACCGGTCGAACGGGATTCGGCCCTAGTGCCCCCACTCGATTCCGTCCTCGCGGACGGTGGCCTCCCCGCCACCGTCCGCCATGCCGTCGCGCAGTACGCCGATGGAGCGGCCACCGAGGCGCAGGCCCTCGCGATCCCGCGCCTCCGCGAGTCCAGGAGCATCCTCTTCGCGGCGCCGACAGGCAGCGGGAAGACGCTCGTCGCGGCGACGGCTATCGCGCGGGATCTCGCCGGTGGTGCGAGCGCGCCCTCCGCGCCGCGAGCGCTCGTCTTGTGCCCGACTCGAGAGCTCGCCGAGCAGGTCGAGGGCGTACTCGCCACCGTGCTCGAAGGCATCGGCGCCAGAACCGCGGTGTTCGCCGGGCGCCCCGTGCAGCGCCGCGACACGCTTGTCCTCGCCCGCCCGGTCGATTGCCTCGTCGCCACACCCGGGCGGATGCTCGAGCTCCTCCGCACCAAGCGCATCGGCCTTGGTGCGCTTCGCCGGATCGTCCTCGACGAGGCCGATCTCCTCCTCGGCGATCAGTTCGCCGCGCAGACCGAGGCGATCGTCAACGCCGTGCCGCGCGCTGCCCGCGAATCGGTCACCGTGCTCGCCATGTCCGCGACGCTCGCCCCCGAGACCGCCGCCGAGCTGGAGCTGCGCTTCTCCGCTCCGCCTCTCCTCATTTCCACCCCTTCCGCCTCCCAGCAGGTGGGCGGCGCTCCCGAGGCGGCACAGCAAGGCACACCCACCCGTGACGGCGGACTTCCTCGTCCCCGTGCCTACGCCGGAGCGGACGATCCGAGTGATGCCGCCGCTTCCTCCGGAGAGCCGGCTCGTTCAGTGGATTCGGCGGCACCCGCTACGAGTGCGCCCGGTACGGCAGCTCCCGGTGCGGGAACGCCTGCTTCAGCCGAAACGGGCCGCGGCGCCGCGGGGCCGCCGAAACGCCTCGAGCTCGTGCTCGCCGAGGGCAAAGCCGCCACTGCGAGGGCCGTTGCGACAGTGTGTGCGAGAGCCCGCTCGGCGATGGTCTTCGTCCCGCGCCGCGAGGACGTCGCGGGTCTCCTCGAGCATCTGCGCAGCGAGGGCTTCGCCGCCGCCGGATACACCGGCCGCTCCGCCCCCTCCACCCGCGCCGAGGCTATGGAGGCGTTGAGGAGCGGCCGAGCCTCGGTCCTCGTGTGCACCGACGTCGCCGGCCGCGGCATCGACATCGATTCCCTCGCGCTCGTCGTGCACGTCGGGGTCCCGCACAGCGCCGCGGAGCTCACCCACCGCTCGGGCCGGACCGGGCGCGGCCACCGCGTCGCCGGGATCGTCGCCGCGATCGTCACCCCACGGGACCGCGACAGGATCGCCTCGATGTCCGCCTCCGCGGGTATCGACATCCGGCAGAACTCCTCAGCGCGCGAGCTCGCGGAGAAATTGGGCACCTCCGACGTCAGGACGACCGCCGCTGCCGGCCATGCACCCAACAGAAGGGGCCCGGCGCGCCCAAGCCCAGCCGAGCCCGAATCGCGTAGGGCGCGCAAGCCCGGCAAGACCGAGGGGCCCATTGCGCGAGGACGCAAGGACGAGCGAGAAGCCCAGCGCGCGCGAGGTCGCCGCTTCCGGCGTGGTCGCTGACAACATCGGCGGGCTCGCCGTAGAATCTGCCCGTATCCGCGGCCGCCCACAGGCCACGCGGCGAGACGAAAGGACGGTACGAGTGCCCGGCACTCCAGGCGACCCAGGAGCCTCCAAACCATGGGGCATGTCCACTAGAAGGGCATGCCCGTGAGCGTTCTCTGGCAGATCCTTTCCGTCGTCGCGTTCTTCGCGCTGACCTGCGGCACGGCCTTCTTCGTCGCCGCCGAGTTCGCCCTCGCCGCGCTCGAGAAATCAAGCGTCGACACGCGGGCCGAAAACGGCGACGCGCGCGACCGCGCGGTCCAGCGCACCCACCGTAGCCTCTCTCTACAGCTCTCGGCGTGCCAGGTGGGCATCACGTTGACGACGCTGGTCACGGGTTATCTCGCGGAGCCGCTTATAGCGCGCCTGCTCGAGCCTGTGCTCGACGCCGTGGGGCTTCCCGAGTCCACGTCCGTGGCCGTCTCGCTCATTCTCGCGCTGATCATCGCCTCCTACCTGTCGATGGTCATCGGCGAGCTCGTCCCGAAGAACCTGGCGATCACGAATCCCACCGGCATCGCTCGGCTCACTGCGCTCCCGCTGCTCGGATTCACCAAAATCTTCGGGTTCCTCATCCACTTCATGGACGGGGCCGCGAACGCGATCGTTCGTCGGCTCGGCGTCGCCCCGATCGACGAGAACGCCGCGCGGTCCTCGAGCGAGCTCGAGGCGCTCGTCATCAACTCGGCGAAGGAGGGCTCGCTCGATTCCGACACGGCAGTGATCCTCTCCCGCTCGCTGAGCTTCGGCGAGCTCACCGCCGAGGACATCATGACCCCGCGCTCGACCGTGGTCTCGCTCGCCGCCACGGATACGATCGACGATCTTGTCGCCGCCGCCCTCGAGACCGGGTACAGCCGCTTCCCCATCACCCAGCAGGGACTCGACGAGGCCAGCGGCATGGTGCACGTCAAACAGGCCTTGCGGTATCCGAACTCGGATTTCTCCTCGATCTCGCTCGCGTCGATCTCGAGGCCCGTTCACCGGGTCCCCGACTCGCTCGACGGCGACGCGGTGCTCAACCGCATCCGGAACGAGGGCGCGCAGATGCTCCTCGTCGTCGACGAGTACGGCGGAGTCGCCGGAATCGTGACTCTCGAGGACGTCGTCGAGGAGATCGTCGGTGAGGTCGTCGACGAGTACGACGACGCCTCCGAGGCCCGCCCAATCGCACGCCGCGGCGCGTGGTGGGATGCCTCGGGCCTTGTCCGGCTCGACGAGGTCTCCCGCGCGACCGGTTACCACGCACCCGCGGGACCCTACGAAACTCTCGCCGGGCTCGTCGTCTACGCGCTCGGCCGGCTCCCGCAGGTCGGCGACATCGTCGATCTCCCCAACGATGCGGGGACCATCGCCGACGACCTCGACGCCGGGCACTTCGGCACGTGGCAGGCACTGGTCACCGAGCTCGACGGACGCCGCATCGACCGACTCACCGTCGGGCCGAACGTCGCGGGCTCGGCACCCGAGCTAGTCCGTGCCAAAGAGGCCGACCCGGTGTCAGGAGTTGAGGAGCCGAAAGACAAAGCCAAGGCCAAGGCCAAGTCCATGGCCACCGAAGCGTCGGGCCGGGCACGGCCGACCGCAGACGTAGACAGGGCCGCAGGGCCCAGAAGGGAGGCCGGCGAATGAGCGACCTCTGGGCCGTCCTGCTCACCCTGCTGCTCGTCGGATTCAACGCGTTCTTCGTCTCCTCCGAATTCGCGATGATCTCCTCGCGCCGCGACCGCCTCGAGGCCCTCGTGGCGCAGGGGAAGAAGCGCGCGAAGACGGTCATCGCCGCGACCGAGAAGCTCTCGCTCATGATGGCTGCCAGCCAGCTAGGGATCACCGTGTGCTCGATCCTGCTCGGTAAGGTCGGCGAGCCGGCGATCGGGCACCTCTTCGAGCCGCTTTTCGAGCTCGCCCACGTACCCGAATCGCTGGTCCACCCGATTTCCTTTGTCATCGCCATGGCGATCGTCGTGCTGCTCCACGTCCTGCTCGGCGAGATGGTTCCGAAGAACGTGGCGATCGCCGGTCCGGAGATCACGGCGATGTACGTGGTTCCCATCCACCTCGCAATCAGCCGCGTCGTCTCCCCGATCATCCGCTTCTGCAACTGGTCGGCGAACATCGTGCTCCGCGCGTTCGGTGTCGAGCCCAAGGACGAGCTCGACGCGGTGGTGACCCCGGCGGAGCTGTCATCGATGCTGGCGGACTCGCATTCCTCCGGCCTGCTCGACAACGAGGAGCACACCCGCCTCGCCAAGGCCCTGGACAACGAGAACCGCACGGTGTCCGAGGTGATGATCCCCCGCCAGTCCGTCCGCACCGTCCGCGCGGACACGGAAACGGACTCGGCCGGCGTGCCGGTCTCGGCGATCCGCGCCGCTGCCGCGGAGACCGGCTTCTCCCGCTTCCCCGTGCTCCTCCACGGCAACGAATACCAGGGCTACGTCCACGTCAAGGACACGCTCGCCGCCCTACTCGCCGACCGCGAAGCCCCAGGAACCTCCGGCGAAGAGCACCTTCCCCTGTCGGCCATCCACGCGATGCCCTCGATCGCTGCGGACGAACTCTTCGAGACCGCGCTAGGCAAGATGCGCCGCACGTCGAGTCACATCGGCAACGTAGTTGATCCCCGCGGGTACACCGTGGGTATCGTGGCCCTCGAAGATCTGATCGAGGAATTCGTGGGAACGGTGAGGGATGGAACGCACTACCGCCGGAATATCCCAGGGCACTGATCCGGTCTCACCGCACGTTCTCCGGCTCGCCGAGTGGAAGGCGCTCGAGGCCGAGCACGTCGCGGCGGTCGATGCTCTCACAGCGGAGCACCTGCGCCGCCGCCGTACGGGCGAGAAGCACCCGATCATCGACTTTCTCTTCACCTATTACCGCTCCTCTGTGGGAGCGCTCCGCACCTGGCACCCGGGTCCCGGTGTGGCCATCGAAATGGAGCCCGGCCGCGCGGAAATGCCGCCCGGCTACATCGAGGTGGAGCGCGACCCCGCAGACGGGGCAGCTCCCGTACGCGCCATGGTCCTCGACCTCGACGCCCTGCGGTCGGCAAAGGAGCGGCGCTGGTCCCGCGCCGCCCGCATCGTCGCCGGGACGCGGGGGCGTGCCCCGCGCTTCAGCTGCTTCGGGTTACACGAGTGGGCGATGGTCTACCGGCTCCGCCCCCAAGAAGTGCGCCACGAGCAGGTCCCTCTCCGCGTCTCCCCCGAGACCATCGCCGGGCAGGTCGAGGGCGGCGTCCACTGCACCCACTTCGACGCGTTCCGTTTCTTCACCGAACCCGCCGAGGATCTCAACGACTCCCGGCTCGACAGGGATTCCCAGCTCCGCACCGAACAGCCCGCGTGCCTCCACGCCGGCATGGACCTCTACCGCTGGGCCGCGGAGCTCGGGCCCGCGTGCCCATCCGCGCTGCGCCTCGCGACCTTCCGCTCGGCGCTCTGCGCGCGAATCATCGACATGCGCGCCTCGCCCTACGATCTCCGCGGCTACGGCTACGAGCCGATCGAAGTGGAGACCAGGGAGGGCCGGGCAGAATACGCCGCGTTCCAGCGCCGCTGGGCCGAGGAGACCAACGGACTCCGCGACGAGCTCCTGCGCCTCTACTCCCGTATCGGCATCGAGACAGACGTAGAGACGGCGTCTTAGAGGGGATCGCAGCAGCTATTCGCCTCCCGCCGACACCTCGGGCCGAGGAACGAGTTCGACGTCGAGGGCCGGGGTGACATGCCGGCGTACGACGTCATACACGGTGTCGACCAACGTCGCGGGAACGGTCTCCCGGGTGACCAAACCGATGGTCCGCTCCGGGACCGGCTCGGCGAACTCGAGCACAGCGCAGCCGGTTCCCCTCGTCTCGACGGCCGCGGCCGTCGCAGGCAACACCGTGATCCCGAGCCCGGCGTCGACGCAGCGCACCGCGGTGGAGAGCCCAGAAATCCGGGACTGGCCGGCGCCGAGGATGCGCGCGTTGTTCGCACGGCACAGGTCGAGGGTCTGTTCTCGCAGGCAGTGCCCGGATTCGAGGAGGAGAACCGCCTGCTCGTCGAGGTCCGCCGGCGTGATCTCCGGTTCGCCCGCAAGGCGGTGTTCCGCGGGCGTCGCGAGCACGAACCGCTCGGAATACAGCGGGAACTCGAGAACACCTCGAGAGCCGGCGGGAATTGCGAGGAAGGCGGCGTCGAGACGACCATCGCGCACCTGATCGACCAGCTCGGCGGTCTGCTGCTCGACGACGACCGGATGGAAGCCGCCACCATCTTCCCCGAGGCCCGAGAGCAACGGAGGCAACAGGTAGGGCGCGACGGTGGGGATAACCCCGATGGTCACGGGGATGCGCCCGGCGCGGCCGGGATCGGCAGCCGAGACCATCGAATCGATGCCACCGAGCACGGAGCGGGCGTATGGGACGAGGTGCAGCCCCTCGGCTGTGAGCTCGACCCGCCGCGCGCCGCGACGCACGAGCTCGACGCCGAGCCCGGCCTCAAGCGCGGACAGCGCCTGCGACAGCGCCGACTGGCTCTGCCCCGCCTCGGCCGCCGCCGCCGTGAAACTGCCCAGGTCGGCCACCTTGACGAAGGCGCGGAGCTGGGCCGGAGTTGGCGTGAATCCTGTACGCGGCATGCGGACTACGGTATGCCTCTGCGACGCACAGTTCAATAAGAATTATTGATAGGTGGAATTGGTCACCATTAGGTTTACTTTCCGATCGGACGAAGGCACCATAGGTGGCGTGCCGCTCGACGAGGGCGGCCGACAACCTTGACGCGACTTATTCAGGAGGCTCTACATGGCTATCCGTACTATCGGCGACCAGTTCCCGGACTTCGAGCTCACCGCACTCCGCGGCGGCGACCTGCGCGACATCAACGCGTCGCAGCCCGAGGACTACTTCGAGACGGTCACCAACCAGTCCTACAGCGGCAAGTGGCGCGTCATCTTCTTCTACCCGAAGGACTTCACCTTCGTGTGCCCCACCGAGATCGCCGCCTTCGGCAAGCTCGACGAGGAGTTCGCCGACCGCGACACGCAGATCATCGGCGGCTCCATCGACAACGAGTTCTCGCACTTCAACTGGCGCGCTACCCACGAGGACCTCAAGACGGTCCCGTTCCCGATCCTCTCGGACATCAAGCACGAGCTCATCCGTCAGCTCGGCGTCGAGAACGCCGATGGTGTCGCGGATCGCGCCACCTTCATCGTCGACCCGGACAACGTCATCCAGTTCGTGTCGGTCACCCCGGACGCCGTCGGCCGTAACGTCGACGAGGTCCTCCGCGTCCTCGACGCGCTCCAGTCGTCCGAGGTCTGCGCGTGCAACTGGCAGGCCAACGACCCCACGAAGAACATCGACAAGTTCGCCACCATGCAGGAGGGCATCAAGTAGATGAGCATTGACAATCTGAAGAACGGACTCCCCGAGTACGCCAAGGATCTCAAGCTCAATCTCAGCTCGCTGGCACGCTCCACCGATCTCAACGAGCAGCAGCTCTGGGGCGCGTTCCTCGCCGGCGCTGCCGCCACGCGGAACGACACCGTGCTCTCGGAGATCGCCGACGAGGCCAAGAGTCACCTCTCGGAGGAGGCGTTCAACGCTTCCCTCGCGGCCGCCTCGATCATGGCGATGAACAACGTCTCCTACCGCGCGAAGTCCTGGCTCGGCGAGGACTACACCCAGGTCCGCATGGGTCTGCGCATGAACGTCATCGGCAACCCCGGTGTCGAGCAGGCAGACTTCGAGCTGTGGTCGACCGTCGTGTCGGTCATCAACGGCTGCGAGCACTGCACGCTGGCCCACGAGACGAAGATCCGCGAAGAGGGGCTCACTAAGGAGCAGGTCTGGGAGGCCATCAAGGTCGCCGCGACCGTCCAAGGCGTCGCCCAGGCCATCCAGATCGACGCCGCGCTCTAGTCGGCAGCGACTGGGTTGGTGATAACGACCCGCCGATCCAAGGAACGCCCCCGCCTCAAGGCGGGGGCGTTCTCGCGTATCCGGCATGTACTCCACCAAAGGCGATGTAGGTACATGTAGTTATGTGTATTTGTCGCTACTGCGGGATTTCGGTGGACGAATCGATACCTTCTCCGTCCTCGCCTTCACCGCCCTCTCCATTCGCCTTGCCGTCTTCATTGGCGGCGTGGGAGCCGCGCTCGGGACGGTCCCCGGGATGGAGGACGAACCACGCGGCCTCTTCCTCCGTGGCCTTCTTGATCGCCCACACGGTGGCGGCACCGGCGACGATTGCCAACGGCCACCCCATGGCGATGCGCGCGATGCCGAGCGCGTCCTCGTGGTCGGTGTAGTACAGCGGCGCCTGCACAGCGACGCGCCCGAGGAAGACGACGGCCCAGATGCCCGTGGCAACGAGGTACCAGCGAAGCGCGCGGGGAATCTTCCGCCACACATTGCCGTGCCCCTCCACGTAGCCCCAGATGACGCCTGCGAGCGGCCAGCGGACGGCAGCGCTCACGAGGAAGACGAGGCCATAGACGACCTGCGTGATGATCCCGTAGAGGTAATAGCCGCGCGCGCTGCCCGAGCGCCAGGCGATGAAGACGCACAGGAGAACGGCGAAGAACCCACCGATCGCCGGACCGAGCTTCTCCCTGCGTACAACGGTCCATACGAGCAGGAGAATCGCGGCGCCGATCGCCGCCCACATCGCGGGCCGCAGGCCCCAGAAGGCGTTGACGGGAACGAAGAAGAGGACGGGGAGAGTCGACGTCACGAGCCCACGTACTCCGCCCATCTGCTCGAGCAGAGGGGCATCGGGGTCGCCGAGCATCGAAGACATCGGGGACGTCGTTTTCGGTTCCCCGCCGCCACGGGAGTGGCCGGGCCCGGGGCTTTCGCTCACTTACCGAGTCCGTCCCGTGAGGGCACGATCGTGTCCCCGCGGAGCTCGTAGCGCGGGTTGTAGATGATCCGCTTGCCGCCGCTCACCGAAATACGGCCGGAGACCCGCAGGCAGCGGCCGACCTCTATGCCCGGGATCGAACGGCGCCCGAGCCACACGACGTCGACCGAAGCGGTGCCGTCGAAGACCTCGGCGGTGACCCCGAGCTCGTCATCGGAGAGGCCATACGTGAGCGAGCGGATCCGCCCGACGATCTCCACCGATTGACCACAGGAGCAGCGCGAGACGGCGTCGCCGCCCTCCTGCCTGGCATAGGACTCGATTTCCTCTGCGTCCGACGACTCGAGCGTCTGGGTGAGACGCGCGCCGAGCCGACCGAGGAACCCCGTGTCGTTCACGCTCTCGACCTCCGAAACCCTGGTACGTAAAGCATTTCCGCTTATCCTCGGAGTCTACTTTTCTTCGTCAAGTTCGTGAAGACGGTCCATCGCCGACACCCTCTTCCGCGTCGGCGTGTTCGGGGCCTCCGCGGCGCCGGGCTGGGCCTGCCTGTCGGCGCCGGCCGCCTGAGTCGCGTTCGCCTGCGCCGCACTCGCTTGGGCGGCGTTTGCCTGCGCAGCACTGGCCTGCCCGCCGCCGGCCTGCGCGGCCTCCGTCGCACGCCTGCGCGCCTCGGCCTGGGCCTGCTGCTGCGCCTGCTGCTGGGCGTGGGTCTGAGTCTGCGCGGGCTGCGGCATCCCCGCCTGGGCCGCACGCGTCGCGGCTGCCTGCTGCTGCGCCATCTGCTGGCGCGCCTTCTCGATGTTTTCCGCGATATCGGCCGGGATCTCCATGGGGAGCATCTCGCCCGAGGGCATGGGACCGGAACCGCGGTTGACGACGAACCGCGCGATAATGTCGCGGCCGGCCTCCGCAGCCTCCTCCGCCTGCTCGGTGGTGCTCACGATCCTGGCCTCGAGAAGCCACCGCGGGCCCTCGACTCCGACCATCCGCAGAGTGGCGCCGGACTGCTCGGCGACGAGCTCGCGTCCCCAGGGCCCGTCCTCGTGGGAGGTGTGCGCGCCCTGCGCGTCGAGCTGCTGGCGGATCGATCCGAGCTGCTCACGCCACAGCCCGCCACTGCGCGGAGCGGAGTACGCCCGTGGGATCACGCGCACCGACTCGGTGACCACGTGGAATTCCGGCGAGCCGTCCTGGTTGAGTGCCGCATTGAGCTGGGCATTCGGGGGAATACCGAGCACGAGCGAACCGAGATCGAAGTACCCATAGCCGAGGGCGCCGTAGAACTCATCGACGTCCGGGACCGCGGACTTGTCGAAGGGACCCTCTTCGGGGTCGAACGGGAAGCCGTCGGCTGCCGCGCCATTCGCGGCGCGACCGCTCGAGACGTTGCTGCCCGAGGTCGCGTCGTCGGCAGCAGCGGCCGCCTCCGCACCGTTCCCGGCCGCGGACTCGTCCGCCTTCGCCGCCTTCTCGCCCTTTCGGCGACCGAACATCTCTCCACGCTCCCTCTCCGAGTCGGCACGCGCCCATTGGGCGCGCCCGTTCCGAAACAGATAGATCGACTCGGCCGCTGTCGAACGACCGTCTCCGCACGACGCTACCCCGCGCGGCGCGTCCATACGATGTGTGCCTCGGCGCCCGTGCCTAAAGCCGCACGTGCCCGCCCGTCGATCCGAATCCCTTGTCTCCCCGCTCGCTCTCGCCGAGCTCGGCGACGTCTGCGACTTCGCGGACCGGCCAGAGCTCGACCTGCTGGACGAGGAGCTGCGCGATACGGTCGCCGCGTGCAATGTGGATCGTCTCTTCGGGGTCGGTGTTGAGCAGGTTGATCCTGAGCTCCCCGGTGTAGCCGGCATCGACCGTCCCCGGCGCGTTCACCATCGACAGGCCCACCTTGTGGGCGAGCCCCGAACGCGGATGGACGAGGCCCACATAGCCCGCCGGGATCCCGACTGCAACGCCCGTCCCCGTGAGGTGCCGGTGTCCCGGGGCGATCTCTACATCCTCGGCGGAATACAGGTCGATCCCGGCGTCGATGTCGTGGCTCCTGCGCGGTAGCGGCAGTCCCTCGTCGAGGCGCAGCATCCGAAGTTCGCGCGTCCCCGATCCCCGCGCTTCGCCGCCTTCGTCTCGCCCGTCACCGGGGTTCGCCGCCGCTTCTGCTGCCGTGTTCGCCACCACGTGCCCTTTCGTCCATCCGTGTGTAATGTGTCGCGCGCATCCCGCCCGCAGGGGCAGACGGGTCCGCAGAAACTCGTCTAAAGATGATGCCAGCCTCCGGGACGTTCCGAGCGCGGCAGTATCGTGGGGACCGTGAACGACAGCGCCAATTCTTCTCCCCGGCCCGCGCGAACGGTCTTTACCGAGCGCCTCTTCGTTCCCCCGTGGTGGTGGGCGTTCTTCCTCTTGGCGGTCGCGGTCGTCGTGGGCCAGGGGATCTACATGCACTCCCCGTGGTGGGTGTGGCTGCTGCTCGTGCTCCTCGGGCCGCTTATAGCCTGGCTGCTCGTACGGGCGGGCTCGGAGAAGATCCACATCACCGATGACGGCGAAGGCCACCGCTCCCTCGTGGCCGGCGGCGCCGTCCTCCCCCTGGACAACATCGCTCGCTGCGCAGTGGTGCCCGCAACCGCGAAGAGCGCGGCGATGGGGCGCCAGCTCGATCCCGAGGCCTATGTGGTCCACCGTGGATACATCAAGACGATGGCGATCATCGTGCTCGACGACCCCGAGGACCCGACTCCCTATTGGCTCGTGAGCAGCCGGAAGGCCGAGGAGCTCACCGATCTCCTGCCGGGCAAGGCTCGCTCCTGAACCGAGCATCGTCGCATCGATACCCGGCCGCAATTAATGGTGGGCCGAATACACGAAAGGCCCGCACCCAAGGCGCGGGCCGAAGTGGAATTCCCCTCGATCGCTCGATCGATCACACGTCGCGGAGCCGACTCGAGGTCGCCGCAGGCGAGTTGTTCGACTAGGCGCAGTCCTGGCACACCGGGAGGTCGCCATCCATGCGGGCAAGACGGCTTCGGTGGTGCACGAGGAAGCAGGAGCTGCAGGTGAACTCGTTGTTCTGGATCGGCACGACACTGACGGAGAGCTCCTCGCCCGAGAGGTCGGCTCCCGGGAGCTCGTAGGATTCCGCGGTGGCCGTCTCGTCCTCGTCGACCTCGCCCGTCGTTCCCTCGGCGCGGCGCGCCTTGAGCGCCTCGAGCGAGTCCGCGCCCAGCTCGTCCGAGTCGGTCTTCCTGGGGGCATCGTAATCGGTAGCCATGGTTCACTTTCCTCGAGCGTCGCTGTGATCTCGCGGCTCCGATTTCGGGCCGCCGGAGCGTCTGGCGTCGGCGGTTCCCGTTCGCAGCCAGCGAAGGCAAGATAGCTCAGGACCGGACGAGTATCAATATCAGCCCCCCGATCTATCCCAAGAATCAGCTGAATGCGCACTGTACAGCGATTCTGGCCGTTTGATAAACATAGTTTTCGCTATTTTCTACCCCATTCCGGGTGGATATCCTCGTTCCGGCGGCAGCACGCCCGCGCTCCCCCGATTCGAGCCCGAACGCGTGCCCGAACCCGATTCTGGATCCCGAGGACATAGAGTGGGCGGGCATTGCTGCCACGCGATTCCGCGCGCGAGGAAGGTCCCGAGTCTGTCCATGGTTGCCCACCTGAGTTCCCGAAGCGTCCCGCGCCCACCCATCAAGAAGGGCTGGTCGCGGCTCTCCACGCCATACGCGATGGTGGTCGGCGCGCTCATCGTCCTCGGCGCTATCATCGGGGCCGTCGGGGTGGCCATTTCGGACCCGCAGACCTCGACCGTCTCGTGCGTGATGTCCGACGAGGCACAGGCGCGCGGACTGCAGCAGCAGGACGCCCGGAGCCTCGACGACACCGAACCCGCGCTCCTCACCGACGTTCCCGTGCACGTGCTCAACGCCAACGGGCAGACCGGACAGGCCGGGCAGGTCGCCGCGGAGCTCGGCGAGCTCGGTTTCGCCACCGACGGCACATCTTCCGCCGGTAACGATTCGCTGTACCCGAATCAGGACCTCACGTGCCACGGCCAGATCCGCTACGGCGAGGAAGGCAAGGCCTCGGCCGCCGCACTCCGGCTCGCGGCTCCCTGCATGCAGCTCGTCACCGACGGCCGCCCTGGCTCCGATGTCGATCTCGCCCTCGGTTCCTACTTCCAGGAGCTCTCCACGGACTCGCAGGAAACGCTCCGCGAGCTCGCCAACGGCCAGGCCGTGGGCAAGGGCGTGGCCCCGGCTGCGGCTGCCGCCTGCTAACGGACCTCGGTAGGCCGGCCGGCCTCTGCGACCGTGTGCCTCGGCCCTACTCGCCCGTCTCGAGTCCGACGGCCTCGGAAAGCTGCCCGAACAGTGCGGGCGGTGCAGCCACGAACGGCTGCGCGGGCGAGCCAGGAACGCGCACATCGGCGCCGGCCTCCCGCGCGATCACGATCCCTGCGGCGTAGTCCCACACCTTGATCCCGCGCTCGAAATACGCATCGACCCGCCCAGCGGCGAGGTGGCACAGGTCGAGGGCGGCGGCCCCGAGCCTGCGGATGTCGCGCACCCTTGGCAACAGGTCGGCAAGCACCTCCCCTTGCTGACGGCGGACGTCCGCATCGTAGGAGAATCCCGTCGCCACGAGCGCAGTTCCGAGCTCGCCGGCCGCCGAGGCGCGCAGCCGCCTCCAGGCCCCTTCCTCGCGGCGGTGCCACGCCCCGCCGCCGCGGTGCGCCGCGTACGTCTCGCCCAGGCTCAGCGCATGCACGGCGCCGGCGACGAATTCCCCGTCGACTACGACACCGAGGGAGACAGCCGAAAGTGGGAGCCCATAGAGCAGGTTTACTGTCCCGTCGACGGGATCGGCGATCCACGTGATCCCGGATTCGGCGATGTCCCCGCCGCCCTCCTCGCCGAGGATCGCATCTCCCGGGCGCAGGTCGGCGAGCAGCCCGCGGATCAGGTCCTCGGTTTCGATGTCGACGCGGGTCACCGGGTCGACCTCTGACGACTTGGTCCGCGTGTCCAGGAGGTCCGCACGGTCCGCTACTCGTTGCTCCTCCCCCGAACCCGAGGACCCGTTCGCGGACTCGCTCGTCGCGGCGGTCTCGCCGTCCCCGTTTTCGGCACCGTCGGCTTTCCTCTCGTCGTCGTGCTGGCCGTGTCGGAACACCTCGCCGACGTGTTCGACGATGCGCACCGCGAGGTCGGCGAGGGCCGCGGGATCGGGACGTGCGCCGTCATCCCGGTGGGACACCTCCGTGGCCGATGCGCGTCCGCGCGGCACCGCGCCGGGCCCCTCGGATGCCTCGCCGAAGACGGGGCGACCCGAGGGCCGGGCAGGCCACACCAGCGGAGCGGGCGGCCGCGCGGGAGCTTCTGTGCTTCGGGATTGGGACGTATTCACTGTGGTGTGCCGATCCTTTCGGGCGGGCGGGGGTCCTTTGCAATAACCTTGCCGCTAGTGCGCCGGGAGCGCACGCCGGGGCCACGTGCGCCCGAGACAGAAATCACGGCAGCAGAACCCGAAGGGCAACCACGGACGCGTACGGGACGCGGCACACGAGGAGAGCAATGGCAGAGGGCAGCGCCGAGGGCACGGCAGCGGGCACGGCGGGCGGCAACGAGGCCCCCGGGGGCTCCCCGATCGGCGTCGGCATAGACGTCGGGGGCACCGGGATCAAGGTGGGCAAGGTCGATCTCGATTCCGGACGGGTGCTCGGCGAGCGGATCTACGTGAAGACGCCGTCGCCATCGACCCCTGACGCCGTGGCCGAGACCATCGCCGGCGTGCTCCGCGAGATGGAATGGACGGGCCCGGTGGGCATCGCCCTGCCGACGGTGATCCACAAGGGCGTCGCGCAGATCGCGTACAACATCGACGAGTCGTGGATCGGGACCGACGTCGAGGAGCTCCTCTCCCGGCATCTGCCCGACAATCTCGCGCTCACGCTCAACGACGCCGATGCCGCAGGCATCGCGGAGTCGTACTACGGCGCGGCGAAGGGAAGAAAAGGCCTGACCCTGCTGCTCACCCTCGGCACCGGGATCGGTTCGGCGCTTCTCCTCGACGGCCGGCTCGTCCCCAATTCCGAGCTCGGTCACGTGCTCGTGCGGGCGTTCGACGAGTCGAGCATCGACGAGACCGAACACCTCGCCGCTCCTTCACTCAAGGAAAAGAACGGCTGGACGCTCGAGGAGTGGGCGGCGCGTATCGACTCCGTGTTGCGCCAGCTCGAACACATCCTGTGGCCGCGGCTCATCGTGCTCGGCGGCGGGATCAGCGAGGATTCCGAGTCCTGGTTCCCACTGCTCACCAACCGGACCGAGGTCGTCGCAGCGACCAGGCAGAACGACGCAGGCATGATCGGCGCCGCCGCGTACGCCGCAGCCGACGGGGGAATCATCGACATCTCTTCGGTGTTCTCCTGAGCGCGAGGGGTGCTACCCGTGCATATGCCCCGAAGGAAAAGGGGTATCCAAATGCCCACTCATCCCGTAAGGTCGAGTTGTTACACGCCTTCTAGCTGGGCGGATACTTTCTGCGGCGCGTCGATCGTTACACTGTTGTGCAGAGATCGGGCGCCTGCACTTCAGGGCGCCCTCGCATGCGGTTCACCGGGACCACGCGGCCACTCCGGCTGCGCTGTCCCGCCGAAGGACCGCGATTTTTCGAGAATGACTCCGCTCACCGATGTACAAAGGGGCATGCGTGGTAGCCACCGATAGCGACACTTCCATCCAGCAGCCGGATTCCGGCGAGGCGGGAACCGGAAGCGCTCCGGCGAAGAAGGCGGCCCCGAAGAAGACCGCCACCAAGAAGGCCGCAGCAAAGAAGACTGCCGCCAAGAAGACCGCGGCAAAGAAGACCGCCGCGAAGAAGACCGGTACCGCCGCCAAAAAGACGGCGGCCACCAAGACCGCCGCCGCCAAGAAGGCCTCCGCCGGGGCGAAGAAGACCGCCGCGAAGAAGAGCCCGGCGAAGAAGTCCGCAGCGAAGGCGGCTCCCGCGAACGGACCCGAGACCGCGAAGGTCGATCCCGAGGCCACGCCCGAAGATCAGCAGGACGAATTCGCGGCGGACGATTCGGACGTGGATCCCGATGCCGGCGAGCTCGCAGAGGTCGACCCGGCCGAGCTCGACGACGACCTCGAGAGCGACGGCGACGACGCCGAAGACGACGACCCCAAGGCGGCCGACCCCGAGGCGGACGCCGAGGTCGAGAAGAAGCCGACCGAGAAAGACAAGGCCTCCGGCGATTTCGTCTGGGACGAGGACGAGTCCGCGGCGCTCCGCCAGGCGCGCAAGGATGCCGAGCTCACCGCCTCCGCGGACTCCGTCCGTGCGTACCTCAAGCAAATCGGCAAGGTCGCGCTGCTCAACGCCGAGGAGGAGGTCGACCTCGCCAAGCGCATCGAGGCCGGTCTCTACACCACCCACCTCGTCAAGCAGATGCAGGAGGAGGGCAAGAAGCTCACCCCACAGCAGCGACGCGACTTCCGCTGGATCGAGCGTGACGGCGTGCGTGCGAAGAACCACCTCCTCGAGGCGAACCTCCGCCTCGTGGTGTCGTTGGCCAAGCGCTACACCGGCCGCGGCATGGCCTTCCTCGACCTCATCCAGGAGGGCAACCTTGGTCTGATCCGCGCCGTGGAGAAGTTCGACTACTCCAAGGGGTACAAGTTCTCCACGTACGCCACGTGGTGGATCCGGCAGGCCATCACGCGCGCCATGGCGGACCAGGCGCGCACCATCCGTATCCCGGTGCACATGGTCGAGGTCATCAACAAACTCGGGCGTATCCAGCGCGAGCTGCTCCAGGACCTCGGCCGCGAGCCCACCCCGGCGGAGCTCGCCAAGGAGATGGACATTACCGAGGAGAAGGTGATGGAAATCCAGCAGTACGCTCGCGAGCCGATCTCGCTGGATCAGACCATCGGCGACGAGGGCGATTCGCAGCTCGGCGATTTCATCGAGGACTCCGAGGCCGTCGTCGCGGTCGACGCCGTGAGCTTCACGCTCCTCCAGGATCAGCTCGGCTCTGTGCTCGAGACGCTGTCCGAGCGCGAGGCCGGCGTGGTCCGGCTCCGCTTCGGCCTCACCGACGGCATGCCGCGCACGCTCGACGAGATCGGGCAGGTCTACGGGGTCACGCGCGAGCGCATCAGGCAGATCGAGTCGAAGACGATGTCCAAGCTGCGCCACCCCTCGCGCTCGCAGGTCCTGCGCGACTACCTGGACTAGCGCAGGGCTCAGCCGCTCGGGACGGGCTGGGCATTGACACCACGGCGCGGCCCCCGCACTCCTCACGGAATGCGGGGGCCGCCGTCATACGTGCTTCCAGGGCCCGCACCGTCTGCGAGCCCCGCCGTCTGCGGTAGGAGTCAGACCTACCAGCGACGCAGCTCGGCGATCCGCTCGCGGATCTCCTCAACCGAGGCCATGGGCACGGGTGGGCCGCCGCAGGTCGAGCGGAGACGATTGTGGATCGCGCCGTGCGACATGTTGAGCCGCTTCGTGTAGACGGAGACGAGCGTGTTGAGCTCCTTGCGGAGCTCTTTCCGCTCCGCCGCGGTGCTCAGCCCGCCGCTAGGCGAGACGGGAGGCGGCGGGACCGTGTCCGCCGCAGGCGTTCCCGCAGGGGCAATGACGGCGGTGTTCCCCGCCGCGGCCGTGGCCGCTGCCTCCTCTGCTCGGGCGGACTCGGCGCTGATCTGTTCCTTCTCCCGCTTCCGCAGGAGCGCCTTGACGTCGTCGGGTCCGAGGAGGCCAGGGAGGCCGAGGTAGTCCTCTTCCTCGTCGCTCCCCGAGAACGTCGCCATGCCGTACGAGGAGCCCTCGTACACCACCTGGTCGAGCTCGGCGTCGGCGCCGAGCGACACGTATCCGCGTTCCTCTTCGTCGTCCACGTCGGGGTGGTCGTTCTGCGCGTTGGCCGCAGCGAGGGCGGCGTCGTCGAGGCCGTCGGATTCGCGGTGTGGCTTACCGAGGATGTGGTCGCGCTGGAGCTCCATCTGCGAGGCCAGCCCGAGGAGCACGGGCACCGACGGCAGGAACACCGAGGCGGTCTCGCCGGGCCGGCGCGAACGCACGAAACGGCCGATCGCCTGGGCGAAGTACAGCGGCGTCGAGGCGCTGGTCGCGTAGACGCCGACGCAGAGACGCGGCACGTCGACGCCCTCGGACACCATGCGGACGGCGACCATCCACATGTCGTTCGACTGCGAGAACTGTTCGATGCGGCCCGAGGCCTTGGGGTCGTCGGAGAGGACCACGGTCGGCGCCGTGCCCGTGATCTCCTCGAGCAGCGCCGCATAGTCGCGTGCGCGTTCCTGGTCCGAGGCGATGACGAGGCCGCCGGCGTCCTGTACGCCCCCGGCGCGCACCTGCTTGAGCCGCGTGTGCGCGGCCTGGAGCACGGCGGGCATCCAGTCGCCGTGCGGGTCGAGGGCGACGCGCCAGGCGCGGGCCGTCTGCTCGGAGTTGAGCGCCTCTCCGAGCCTCGCCGAGAACTCCTCGCCGGCGTTGTCTCGCCAGCGTGCCTCGCCCGAGTAGGCGAGGAAGACGACGGGCCGCACGACACCGTCGGCGAGCGCGTCGGCATAGCCGTAGGAGTGGTCGGAGACCGAGCGCATGTGGCCCTCGCCGTCCTGCTCATACTCGACGAATGGGATCGGAGAATCGTCGGAGCGGAACGGGGTCCCGGTGAGCGAGAGGCGGCGCTCGGCGTCGGAGAATGCCTCGCGGATGCCCTCGCCCCAGGTCTTGGCGTCGCCACCGTGGTGGATCTCGTCGAGGATCACGAGCGTCCGGCGCGCTTCGGTGCGCACGCGATGCTTCGACGGCAGCGCCGCGACCTGCGCGTACGTGACCACGATTCCGTGGTACTCGGGCGGCAGCGCACCCGATGAGTTCGTGTACTCGGGGTCCAAGAGGATCCCCTGCCGCGCCGCCGAGGCGGCCCACTGGAACTTGAGGTGTTCGGTGGGAGCGACGACAGTGACCGCGTCGACGGTGCGGTCGGTGAGGAGTTCGGCGGCAATCCGCAGCGCGAAGGTGGTCTTACCTGCGCCGGGGGTCGCCACGGCGAGGAAGTCCTTCGGGCGGGACATGAGATATTTGCGCATCGCCGTGCGCTGCCACGCGCGGAGGTTCTGCGCGGGCGCCGGCCTGCTGCCGGATTCGGGCGTGCGTGTACCGGGTTGGGTCACCCCTGGATCACCCTGGATTCTCTACTCGAAGGCGGTAATGGACTCGCGGGGACTGCGCGGGGCTAGGAACCGCCGGATCCGCCCGATCCGCCCTGGAAGGACTCGTAGATTTCCTTGCACTCCGGGCATACCGGGGAGCCCGGCTTCGCCGAACGGGTCACGGGGAAGACCTCCCCACACAGAGCAATGACGAAGGTTCCCAGGACCGCGCTCTCGGCGATCTTGTCCTTGTTCACGTAGTGAAAGAACTTCGGAGCATCATCATCGGTCCGGTCGGTCGTATCGACCTCCGGCCTTTCAATCGTCTTCGTCGTAGTGCTCGTGCTCACGGTTAGATTGTGCCTCACTTCGCCCACCGATGGCCAACCCCGGAGGTGCCCGCGCGGCGGGCGGGCGGGGCGTGCCTAAGTGCTCGGTGAGGGCCCGGGATCGGGCTCGATGGGCGATTTCCCGGGGAGTACCGTTGCATGCATGGCAGCGGAGGGAAACGCGAAGGGCAGCGGTCGAAGCCGCCGGGCCCGCGGAGCGCGGGACGACGACACCCGCTCCCCCGTGCTCATCACCGGCGCCCGCAAGGCGTACGAGGAGGAGCTCCGCGACCGCAAGCGCCGCTACATCTTCCTCATGTCGCTGCGCATCCCGGCGCTCGTTCTCGCCGCCCTTGCACTGATGATCTGGGACAACGGCTGGATCGCCCTCGCGATCGTCGGGTTCTCCATCCCCATCCCGTGGATCGCCGTGCTCGGCGCGAACGACCGGCCCAAGCGCTCGAAGAACGAGCCCCGGGCATATGCCCGAGGGAGCATCGAGGACTCGTTCACCACCCGCCAGCTCGGCCCCGGCGGCGTCGTCTACACCAGCGAGGGCACGCACTCCGCGAACTCGGCGGCCACGGGCACGGGAACCGCCGGCGGTTCCGCCGGGGCCGATTCGGCACGGAATCGAGAAACGGAACCGACACCTCGCGAGATCGAGCGCCGGCGACCGACCGCGGACGCCGACGACGTGATCGAAGGCGAGGTCGCGGACTCCGCCGAATCGCCCGGAGCGACATCTCCCGGTTCCTCGAGCGGCGGATCGACCTCGAAGGGCGACACAGGACGCCGCAGCCAACGCCACTCGGCCCGCACCACACGAAAGGCGCCATGACCGCCTCAGACACCACAGATTCCGCACTGCTCGCGGCTCTCGCGCCGGCACTGCGCTCCGGATTCCTCACTGCCGGGTACACGGTCGACGGGCTAGAAGCCGCCCTCGGCGCCGCGGGCCTCGCGGCGCTCGAACGCTCGGACGCCGCTGCGGTCTCGCGCATCGCCTCGAGGGCCGGTTCCGCAGGCGAGCTGCTCCGGCTCTTCGTGCTCGGCGAGCCCCTCCCCAGCGAGCGCATCGCCCAGCTCCTCCCCGAGCTCGACCTCTCTCTCGCCCTGCGCGCCGGGCTCCTCGCCCCGGCCGGCGGAGACGCCGGTGGAGACGCAGAGGCCGGCCCACTCGCCGCGGCCCTCGACCTCCGGCCCATGGATATCGGCAGCGGCTCCCAATGGGTCTTCTCCGATGTCGACGGCTCGATGGTGCAGACCCGCACCCGCCCTGATCACGTGCTCGGCGTTGGCCAGGCAAGCCTCTCGCTACTCAATATCGCCCCGCCTGCGACCGGAGGCAGCGTCCTCGACCTCGGCACCGGCTGCGGGGTCCTGCTTCTCGGCAGGTCCGCCGCGCGCCGCCGCGTCGCCACGGATATCACTCCGCGCTGCCTCGATTTCGCGTCGGCCACGCACGCCATCAACCGCGTCGAGGCGGAGTACCGACTCGGCTCGTGGTTCGAGCCAGTCGCCGGCGAGCACTTCGACCAGATCCTCGCCAACCCGCCGTTCGTCATCGGCACCGACGAGGTCGGGCACACCTACCGAGAGTCCGGGCTCCACCTCGACGGCGCCACCGAGCTCGTCCTCCGCGAGGCGCCGGCGCACCTCGCCCCGGGTGGGACGGCGGCCACGCTCGGCGCCTGGATCCTGCGCTCCGACGAGGACTGGCGCACCCGCCTGGCCGCCTGGCTCCCCGAGTCGGGCGTGAGCGCCTGGATCCTCTTGCGCGACCTCTCGGACCCGGAGCAGTACGCGTGGACCTGGCTCACCGACGAGGGCGGCGATCCGCGCACCTCGGAGTTCGCGGACGCCGAACGCCGCTGGCTCGAGCATTTCGAGCGCGAGGGCGTCTCCGGGGTCGGCTTCGGCTACATCTACCTCCGGGCGATCAACGGGCCCACGGAGGTCGTATGCGAGGACCTCGCGCATCCCTTCGATTCGGGGCTCGGCGCGGAGGCGCTCGCCCATTTCGAGCGCGCCGCGTGGCTGCGTTCCGCGACGGAGGAGGACATCGACGAGGCCGTCTTCGAAATCGCGCCGTCCGTCGTCATCTACGAATCGCAGCGGCTCGGATCTGCGTCCGGAAGGGCGGGGCAGTCGGTCCCGCAACCGGGCGAGGGCGAGCAGACGTTCGTCGTCGAGCGCACGTCCGGCCCCCGGTGGCGGCACGAGCTCGACCCGGCGCTCGCGCGCGTGCTGCGCGGCATCGAGCAGGGTGGGCTGCCCCTCGGGGACATCGTCGAACTCGCAGCCCTCGCAGAGCTGTCCCCCGGGCACGAGCCGGACGGGCTGCTGAGCGAGATCCGGCGCGCCGTGATCGACCTGGTGCGCCACGGCATCGTCCTACCGCGTTCACTGCCGCTCGCCGCAATGGAGGAATGGCTCCCGGCGGGCGAGGAGTCCTGATGCGCGCAGTCGTCTCTCGTTGTGCATCCGCGCGCGTGCTCGTCTCCGGCCAGACGGTCGGCCGCCTCCCCGAGCCCGGGCTGCTCGCCCTCATCGGCATCTCCGTGGATGACGACGAACGCGCCGCGTCCGAGATGGCCCGCAAGATCGCCGGGCTACGGATTCTCGAGTCCACAGGCGAAGGCCCCACGAACGAGGTCTCGGCCTCGGACATCGGCGCGCCGGTCCTGCTCGTCTCGCAGTTCACGCTGTACGGCGACACGGCGAAGGGGCGGCGCCCGTCGTGGAATCGCGCGGCCAAGGGCGATCAGGCGAGGCCGCTTTTCGACGCACTTGTCGCGGAATTAACTTCGCGTTCACTTCACGTGGAAACGGGTGAATTCGGGGCGAACATGGCCGTCGAATCGGTTAACGACGGCCCCTTCACCGTTCTCGTCGAGACATAACCGAGACCTTTGAGGCTGAGGCGGCCGCGCATGCCCGGGATCGGCCGGCTCGCTCGGCCGAGTTCCGCGACGCCGCGGGCCCTCCCCTCCGGGTGATCGTTCGAATCCCGGTGGGGCGCAGCCGATTCGCGCGGGCTTGCCGTCTCGTCCGCCCCCCGCGACGCCTGGCCCGGACTGCGACTTCCTCGACTCCTGCCGCCCTTCGGACGGTCTCCCCACCAGATCTCAGTCACTTCTCAGCGCCGACCTCTCGCGTAAAGAGGCCCAAGGGTATTGAATTGACGGCGACCGGGAACAAAGACCGGAGCCGCATCGTTGGACTTTTCGAATGGCCTTTTCGGTTATTCGCCAGAGAACCAATCGGCAGATTCGCCCGGGGTTCCCACAACAGAATCCAGGCAATATTTCCACTCGAAGGTAGGCGGCCGCACACCGGCGGCGCGCACCGTAGGAGGAGTCATGACGTTGGCCACCGCACGCACGGATGCCCGTAAGGACCACGAAGCAGAAGGCCAGGGCCCGTCAGCGGACCTGGTTCGCGTTTACCTCAACGGCATCGGAAAGACCGCCCTCCTCAACGCCGAGGACGAGGTGACTCTCTCCAAGGCCATCGAAACCGGCCTCTACGCCCAGCACATCCTCGACACGAAGAAGCGGATCAGCCCGCAGCGCAAGGCCGATCTGCAGACCATCGTCGCCGAGGGCCGCGCCGCCCGCTCGCACCTCCTCGAGGCCAACCTGCGCCTCGTGGTCTCGCTCGCGAAGCGCTACACCGGCCGCGGCATGCCGCTCCTCGACCTCATCCAAGAAGGTAACCTCGGGCTCATCCGCGCGATGGAGAAGTTCGACTACGCCAAGGGCTTCAAGTTCTCGACGTACGCGACCTGGTGGATCCGCCAGGCCATTACCCGCGGCATGGCCGATCAGTCTCGCACCATCCGCCTCCCCGTCCATCTCGTCGAGCAGGTCAACAAGCTCGCCCGGATCAAGCGGGAGCTGCACCAGCAGCTCGGCCGCGAGGCCACGTTCGAGGAGCTCTCCGAGGAGTCCGGTATCCCCGCGAACAAGATCGAGGAGCTGCTCGACCACTCCCGCGATCCGGTGTCGCTCGACATGCCCGTCGGCGCGGACGAGGAAGCGCCGCTCGGCGATTTCATCGAGGACGCCGAGGCGATCAGCGCCGAGAACACGGTGGTCACCCACGTCATGCACTCGGACGTGCGCGATGTCCTCTCCACCCTCGAAGAGCGCGAGCAGCAGGTCATCACCATGCGCTTCGGGCTCGAGGACGGCCAGCCGCACACCCTCGATCAGATCGGCCGCCGCTTCGGGCTCTCGCGCGAGCGCGTCCGCCAGATCGAGCGGGAGGTCATGGCCAAGCTCCGCGAGGGCGACCGCGCCGACCGCCTCCGCTCCTACGCCTCCTAGCGAAGCCTCGGGCGCGTAACCCACGCTCGCGCCGCCGTCATCCAGCTTCGAGGGCCGGCCGTCATCCGACGGTCGGCCCTCCGGCATTTCCGGCTCGATCCCTCGCGCGTTCCTTATGCGTTGCAGGCTCCTGCGAGCGGAGCGTCCCGGAATCGATCGAGCAGGAACGGCATCCGGAACGGCGCCCCGCTGAGCGCCTGTGCGAAGTGGTTGTAGTCGCCGACCTTGCCCAGAGCGCCCCCGCGGGCGGATTCCAGCGAGCCCGCGGCCCGCGAGGCGTCGATCATCGCGTGCCCCTGCTCCGCCCGATTCATGTAGGTGTGCATCCCGGGCGTGCCCATGCAGACGTAGTCCGTGAACACGACCCGCACGCCCGCCGTGGTGAACACCCAGTCGTACAGCCCCTCGAACCCGACGAGCCGCTTCGAAGCGACCGGATCGGGCTGGTGGTCGAGCGGCCAGTTCCCGCTCGGCGCGCACTGGTCGCCCTGCCCCACCGTCCCTCGCCCGATGACGACGGTCGGCCGCTCCCCCGGGCCGTCCCACGGCACCTGGGGCTCGACGACATAGCCACTCGCCGCGATCGGCGCGCCGTGCATGTCCTCGGTGGTGTAGATGGTCTTCTCCGCCGTCCGCGGCAAGGCGAAGTCCGGGCCGTCGAACATCGGCGAGTACGGGGCCTCCGACGTACGGAGGATCTCGCCCGGTGTATTCGGCGAGAGGTCACTCGTGTCGTAGAACGGGTCCTCGTCCCCCGCCGAGATGAGGGGCGCCGTGCCAGAGGAGCCCATCCCCGAGCTCGCTACCTGGGCGCTGCCGAGGATCTCGCCGATATCAGGGGACGCCGCGGCTCCGCCGGAGCCGGCCAGCGCGGCGGTAGCCGCGAGCCCGGTGACGGAAGCGAACACGGCCGGAGTGCGAAAGGTTCGACTCGAGAGTCGACGTTGTGCGCGGTGCTGGGTGTCGTCGTGTCTCATGCGTTCTTTATGTGTCTTACATCACAAGAAGTTGGACGCTTTGCCAATTTCGACATCGATAACTGTCCCGCCGCCCCGGAGGGAAGCGGGAGGAGGGACGGCGGGGCCGGAGCGGACCTCCGCCGTCATGCTCAGCGGAGCCGGCGCGGCCCGGTCTCGGGGCCGCGCCGCGGCGGCGGGCCGAGGACGATATCGGCGTAGAGAACGGCGGCCCCCTCTGGCCCGGCCAGCGCGGGCTCGATGAGTGCGAGACGCAGCTCGGGCAGCTCGTCGACCATCGCCGACAGCCGCGCCATCAGATCGACGATCGCCTCCTTGTCCGCCG
>NZ_DAINST010000021.1:0-37641 GCF_036741115.1 Dietzia sp. | reverse complement strand
TAGCCAAGCAACGGCAGCACGTAGAACAGCCAGAACAGCTGGACGAGGAGCGAGGTGCCGCGGAAGAACTCGATCACCACGCGCGCGATGCCGCGCACCACGATGTTGTGCGTGCCCGCGGCCACGCCGAGCACCAGCGCGAGCACCAGGGCGAGCGCGGCGCCGCCCAGGGTCAGCGCCAGCGTCGTCCCGATGCCGTCGAGGATCCGCGGCCACGCGTCGCCCAGCGCCGAGAATTCGCTACCCATTGGCCCTCACTTCCCGCCGCAGATCGGCCCCGGCGCGATCAGATGTTCCCGTCGCAGAGATCCTTCGTGGTCAGCGACGGATCGGGGAGCTCCTTCTCGGTGAACCCGTACTCGCCCACGATCGACAGGTACTTGTCCTTGTCCGAGGTGATCTTCGCGAGCTCGGCGTTGTAGGCGTCGAGGAGCTCCTTGTCGTCCGTGCGGAACACCGTGCCGCCGGCGCCGCGCTGGGGCTTCCCGTCGATCTCCTGCACGAAGGACTCCGTCACGTCCACCGGCGCGTCGGGATTGTTGTCCTTCATCCAGTTGAGGGAGATCGCCGTCAGCGCGAACGCGTCGACGCGCCCGGAGGTCACGGCATCCATCCCGTCCTGCGGCGAGGCGACCTGAGTGGCGTCGATGCCGAGCTGCGAGGCGTAGTCGGACTCGATCGCGCCCGTCATCGTCGCGATCTTCGCGCCCTTCTCCTTCGCGGAGTCGATGTCGGTGAGCCCCTTGGGGTTCCCGGCCGCGACCATGAGCGCGGTCGTGTAGTTGAACTCCGGCTCGGAGAACGCGGCCTGCTTGCAGCGCTCAGGGAGGATCGACATCCCCGCGCTGACGACGTCGAAGCGCTTCGCCTGGAGCCCCGGGATCAGCGCGCCGAAATCGGTGTTGACGCCCTCAAGGCCGTCGATCCCGAGGTTCTTGAAGATCTCGCGATGCAGCGCGACGGTCGCGCCGGTGAGCTGCCCGTCCTGTTCGAACGAATACGGCGCCTCGCCGGCGAAGCCGACAGTCACGGTGCCCTTGTCCTTGAGCGACTGGAGGGTGTCGCCTTCGGAGTCCTTGGTCGAGGAGCACGCGGCCACGCCCCCCGCGAGCACCGTGACCGTCATGAACGTGGCGACGGAGCGGTTGACGATTTTCTTCAGCGGGAGCGGGGACATCGCAGTCAGCTTTCTCTCGATTTTCTCTCGGTGTCGGTTCGCGATCGGGTCCTGCATGCGCCACAAGCGTAACAGTGAAAACTTATATCCCACTCCACTTTCGCGCAATTGGAGTGGGATCCGCCCTCCTTAAATTCCCAGCAATTCTCGACTCGATCCGCCGCAAGAGCCGAGAGCGCCCGTCAAACCCGGCGCCACGCCCAATTTTATTGTTCGTGATCTATGACACATAAAGATCCCGCGCCCCATCACCCGGCTCCCCCGCACCCGGCGAGCCTCGCCTAACGAACGAACAGCCATTAACGACAAGGATTAGAGTGGGATCACCCGTCGCGGAGCGACAGAAACTGACAACGACAGAAACCGACACAGTCGAGCGACTTCGTCCGGCGGTCACCCATACTCAGCACCGCCGCGCGACAAGCAACTACGGAGGACCGAAGCACATGGCCGAGAATTCCACGGCGATCGCCGTCACGCAGGGCTCGAACGGCACGAAGCTCTACGGCATCGGCGCGTACCGCCCGGAGCGCATCGTCGACAACGAGGAAATCTGCAAGCACATCGATTCCTCGGACGAATGGATCCAGGAGCGCTCGGGCATCAAGACCCGCCGCTGGGCCTCGCGCGAAGAGAGCGTCGTGTTTATGGCCACGGAGGCGGCGCGTAAGGCGATCGAGAACTCGAACGTCGACCCGGAGCTCATCGACGCGATCATCTTCTGCACCTCGACGTACGAGACGATCATCCCCCACGGCGCGCCGATCATCGCGAACAACATCGGCCGAAACGGCATCGCGGCCTTCGACCTCGCCGCGGGCTGCGCGGGATTCGGCTACGGGCTCGCTGTGGCGACGAACGTCATCCGCGGCGGCAGCGCCCGCTACGTCCTCGTCATCGGCTCAGAGCGTCTTTCCGAAGCCATTAACCCCGAGGACCGGGGCACCGCCTTCATCTTCGGCGACGGCGCCGGGGCGGTGGTGGTCGGCCCTGCGGAGGAGAACGAGCTCGGCCCCGTCGTGTGGGGTTCGGACGGGGAGAAGGGCCAGGCGATCCGCCAGACCAAGACCTGGTACGAGGTCATGGACGAGGCCGAGAGCCCCGAAGCCGGCGAGCATCCCTGGCTCGTCATGGACGGAAGCAAGGTGTTCCGCTGGGCGGCGTTCACGGTCGCGAAGGTCGCGGCGCAGACCCTCGAGGCGGCAAATGTCGGCCCCGAGGACATCCAGGCGTTCATCCCCCACCAGGCCAACGGCCGCATCAACGATGCGCTCGCCAAGCACCTCGGCCTCCCGGATACCGTTGCCGTCGCCAACGACATCGAGCACACCGGCAACACCTCCGCCGCGTCGATCCCGCTCGCCATGGAGACCATGCTCCGCGAGGGTTCAGCGAAGGAGGGCGACACGGCCCTGTGTATCGGCTTCGGCGCGGGCCTCTCGTACGCCGGCCAGGTCGTCAAGCTGCCGCCGGCTCCGGCCGAGTAGCCCATTGGCCGAAGGCCGAAGTCCTGTCGGGGAAGCGGCGAAGTCGCCCGGCTCAGGCTCCGGGCCAGGGGCGCGGCTCAAGGCCCGCAAAGGAGAACCGGTACGTCCGCCGTCATGGGAAATTCCACCTATGACGGCGGACGTACCCTATTTCCATGCCCACCAGCCAGCCCAGGGCCTCTGCCGCGATACGCCGCCTGCCGCTGCGCCTCGCGGCCGTAGCCTGCGCCGCGACATCGCTCCTCGCCGCATGCGGCCCGGAAGGCGCCGGCGGCCCCGGCGACACCGCCCCGGTCAGTGCCGCCCGAGAAGGCGCCGCCCAGGAGAGCGCTGCCGGGACTCCGCCGGCTCCCGCCGTCTACTCGGAGTACGTAGCCCTCGGCGATTCCTACGCCGCCGTCGGCGGCACCACTCTCGATCCCGGCTCCCCGCCGTTCTGCCGTCGCGCGGCCGCGAACTACCCGGCTCTACTTCTGCAGAGTCACCGGGTGGAGTCGGGCACCGACACTTCATGCCAGGGCGCGCGGATCCCGGATCTCACCGAGCCGCGCCCCACGGGTGAATCCGCCGGCTCCCCGGCGGTGGACGAGACGCTGCCGCCGCAGCTCAGCGCACTCACGCCGACCACGGACCTCGTGACCCTCTCCATCGGCGGCAACGACATCGACTTCGGCTCCATCGCCGGATGTTTCGGCCGGTCCATGCTCGCGGGGTTCACCCTCGGTTCCGCCGGCGGGACCACTGCGGGCGACGCAGGAGACGACGCCTCGGGCAACGGGGCCCCTTCCGAGTGCCGCACCGAGTTCGAGCAGCGCACCGAGGACTCATTCGCCGCCCTTCCCGCGCAGCTCGACGGCGTCTACGAGGCCATCGCCGCTGCCTCCCCGCGGGCCACGGTCGCGGCGACGGGGTATATCCCGCTCATCGCCGCCACGGACACGTGCGCCGAAATCTCCGCGATCTCGCCGCAGGACAAGGAGTGGGCCGCGGGGATCACCGGGCGGCTCAATGCCCTCGTCCGCGAAGCGGCGGAACGTCACGGCGCGCTCTTCGCGGAACCCCCGGGCGCAGATGCGCACACGTCGTGCGCGGCGCCCGGAGAGCGCTGGGTCGACTTCAAGGGAGCGGACACCGGTTCGTTCCCCATGCATCCCACCCCGCTCGGTCACGAGGCGATGGCGGCCGCCGTCGAGGCCGCGATCTAGGTGGCGCCCCGGCGCCGCAAAGGCGCCTCGGCCCCAGTTGAACCACGCGATCCGCGGACACGACGAGGGCGCCTCCCCGCGGCCGCGGGAAGGCGCCCTCGTTTTTGCAATTGCCGGGCTCGTCGAGCCCTCGCGCGCGGTGCGCAGCCAGTGGCTACTCCTAGTAGCCGGCCTGCCCGCCACCCGCGTCGCCCGGGAGCGCAGGAGCGCCGCCGGTGTCGCCGCCGCCCGTGTCGCCGCCGCCGGCAGCACCGCCGCCCATGTCCCCGCCACCGACGGGAGCCTGGTCGACCGGCGGAGCCACCGGAGCGGCGCCGCCCGCGTCGCCGGCAGGGGCCTGCTCGACCGGCGGAGCAACCGGGGCCGCGCCCTCGCCGCCCTCGGCCGGAGCACCCTCGGGCGCCTCGGCGGGCGCGGAAGAGGAGGAAGAGGAGCTCGACGACGAGCTGGAGGAGCTTTTCGAGCTCGACGTCGTGCTCGACGACGAGCTCGAGGACGTGCTCGAGGACGTGCTCGAGGAATCGCCCCCGGAGCCGCCGCAGGCGGCGAGGCCGATGAGGCCGGCCGAGAGGAGCGCCGCCGCTTGCATAGCGCGGGTCGTGTTCTTCGCCATGTTCAAAAACCCTTCGTCCGAACAGGTGCGGGCCTTGACGCGCAACCCACACGTGGTGCGCCGCACGGCGCATCGCTGGTGTGTTCCCTCGCGGCGCCTGGATCGAGACCGATCGGCGGCCCCGCATCACTCGGAATGCCCGAGCAGCGGCACCGCGGTTCGGGATTCGTGCGCCCTCACGGTATCTAAATCGTCGCTCCGATATGCGGACTCGCCCGGGAAACCCACGGCTACCGCTCAGCACTTCCCCAACGGCACCGTCCCTAGCGTCGAACCACTCCGCCCTATTCGGCCAGCCTGTGCCGTGCCCGCGGTTGCTCAGTACCCGCGCCTGCTCCCGCCTGCCGGCGGGCCCTGCGCGCCCGGTGCACCCTGGCGTAGGTCTTCATCGCCGGATCGTCGGCGAAACGGAAGATCAGGTCGGCGATGGCAGAGGAGATCACCAGAGCGAGGGCGGCGAAGCCGAGCCAGCCCCAGAAGCCGTACTCGCCGCCCGCAATCACCCATTTCTGTAGGCCCGCCATCACCGGGAATTGGACCAGGTACAAGGCGAAAGAGGTGTTGCCTCCCCATAGGGCGACCTTCGACGTCAGAAATGGTCCGTTACGACCCTCGAGATCGCGAACCGCGAGCGAGCTGACCAGGGCGAGCACCGGGAGGAGCATCGGGACGCTCATCTTGAAGTTGACCGGCAGGACCCAGGTCAGCGCGAGCGCCGCGAGCAAAGCGATCGACGGCCACGCGATGTTGGTATTGCGCCACACGCCCTCGAGTACCGCGCGGGCACCGAGTACGCCGAGGTAGAACTCCGGCAGCCGCGACAGCGGGAACGTGTACGAGAGGAAGTAACCGCCGTCGACGAGGTGCTGCGGCAGGAGGAACCACGCGGGCGCTGCGTGGATGTCGTACGGCGGGGACCCCGGGATGTCGAAGAACTTCGGCACGAAGGTGTTGTGCACGCCCTTGTAGCCGTCGGCGAAGAAGTAGTAGCCGAGGTGCAGCACCACGATCACGGCGAAGAGGATGCCGATCGCGGCGAGCAGGCGGTCGGTGGGGATCTTACGCACCAGCGGTAGGAAGAGCGGGAACGAGACGTAGAACAGCAGCTCCGCGCACAGCGACCACGAGGGGACGTTGAGACCGCCGAGCTGGGACCACCTGGGGTTCCACGTGTGGATGAGCAGGAAGTTCGGCAGCCAGGCGCCGACCTTCTCCCACGGGAAGTTCCACACGACGACGAGGAACATGATCGCCGTGATTAGGTGCGTGGGATAGAGCTTGAGCAGGCGCCGGAGGACGTAGTACACCGGCTCCTTCATCGCCCCGTTCGACCAGAAGATGATGAACCCGGACAAGAGGAAGAAGAAGGTGACGGCGGCCGATCCGACCTGCATGGGGATGATCGAATGGATCGTGCGGAACAGGTCCGACTTCTGGAACGGGTACACGGGCATGAACACGAGCGCGTGCACCACGAACACGGTGAGCGCGGCGTACCAGCGCGCGCTCGTGAGGGCCGGGAGCGCCCGGGGTCTCCCGTTGGCGCCGATCGCGTCGGGACGAATGGTCGGCTGCACCAACGGGAGATCCTCCTGGGTGGGTAGACGGGGCCCGCCGCGAGGCGGTCGGATTAGATCTGCGGGCGGACGATGTTGAACGCCGCGACCTCGCCTGCCGGGTTGAGGTGCAGGGGGATGCCGTTGAACTCGGACTTCGGGTCGAGGAGGCCGCCGACCCAGGGCTGATCGGTGCAGCCGCCGTGCTCGGCGGTCGGGGTCTTGAGGTCGATGAAATTGACCCCGAGGTTCGCCGCCGCGCCGGCCTGCGCCGACTGCATATTGCGGAAGAGACGGTCGAGCACCTCGTCGCGGGGCTGCTCGGCCGGGGCACCACCGACGGAGATGCAGGTCCGCTCGCCGGGGGCCTGGTAGGTCGGGTAGCCGACAATCGAGATCTTTGCGTTCGGCGCGTAGTACTTGATGAAGTCGATCGAGGTCTTCGCGCGCTTCGTGTACTCGTCGGCGGTGATCGCGTCCGGGTCCTGCGAGCGCCCCTCGGCCACGGCGTTCATGTCGCAGCCCTGGACGACGTTCGCGGCACAGTTCGTCGCCGTGTCGAGGAGGTGCTGCCGGGGCGCGCCCCAGTAGTCGTTGAGTCCGGCCTGGATGAGCACGTGCTCGGTGCGCGGGCCGAAGGCACCGCGGTCCCGCATGTTGGCGGTCTGGTCGACGAGGCGGATACCGCCGGTGTCGGAGTCCAGGGTTGCGCCGAAACACGAGGCGTCCTGGAAGTCCGGGGTCTTGTAGACGTCGAGCGAGCGCGCGATCTCCGCGACGTAGCGGCGCGTCGAGTGGTAGCAACCCTTGCCGGCGTCGACGTAGGGGAGGTTGTCTCCGGCCATGACGGAGTCGCCGAGCGTGATGAGGCGGGCGCCGCCCTCGGGCGCGTTCTGGGCGATGGGCTCGGACTCGCCCGAGCCGGTGGCCTGGACGAGAGAGCCCGCCGCGTCGGGGAGCTGGGCGTTGGCGGGGGCGGATCCCAGCGCGATTCCGGCGACGGCCGCGGCACCCAACACCGCGATCTTCGTCCCGAACCCGCGCTTGGCACCGATCGTGGTTTCGTTGGCGTTCGCTCGCATCTTCTCTCCTGAACGTGCCCGCGCGGGCACGATTGTCAGTCGCTCGTCAAAGTATTCACAATCGTCACACAGATCACTCTAATAATCCAGAGTCACAGATTTGTGCGCGCTTATGTCTACTTATCGTCCCCTATTTGAAAAATGTGAACAAGCGTAGAGATTTTCCGCGCGGAATCCCCAGGAAATCTCAGACGAACCCCGGCCGGCGCACAGAGGAGACGCCCGAGCCATCTCCGAGCCGCCTTCGACCCCTAAATGCCCAGAGCTCCGGAAACGACCTCGGATGTCTCCGGCCCCGGGCACAGGGGGCATGCGGCCACCTAGAAGCGCGCGCGCTCCTCGCCCGAGAGAGCTGCCTCGATGCGCTCGCGCATATGCGCGGGAATCCCAGAAAATCCGTCGAGCTCGTCCTCCCCGACCCAGCGGACTTCGGTGTTCTCGCCGTCCGCGGGCCGCGGATCCCCGCCGAGATACTCACACTCGAAGGTGTGGTCGATGTACTGCGCTCGGTCGCCGTTGCCGTACGTGACCATCGACGTGACCCCGACCGCCGCGAGCCTGACCACCGAGATACGCACCGCCGCCTCCTCGAGCGACTCGCGCCGCGCGGCCTCCGCGGGATGCTCGCCCGGGTCGACGATCCCCGTCACGGGGGTCCACGCACCGGAATCCGCGCGGCGCACGAGCAGGACCGCGCGGCGGCCTGGGTCTCGGATCACGGCGGTCGCGCCCGCGAGCCAGAGCGGCTCGTGGCCGATATGTCGCCGCAGGCGACGAACGAATTCCGGGGTCGACATCCTTTCACGGTAGAGCCGCGGACCTCCGCCGTCATCCGGAATGGGGCCGGGAGAACGTCGAGCCGCACCGCCCGGACTTTCCGCAATCCGTCGACGCATGCGACCAGATCTGGCTAACATGAGGTATCAATCATATTTTGGGCGGTACGGCGCGGCGCGCGCGAGCACGGTGCGAGCTGGACGCAGACAAAGACCGAGCCGCCCCAACGAACCGCTCCGGAGCACGGAACCGGGCACCGAGGAAAGGCGAAGAACAATGGCAGCACCGAGGGCGGACGGCAGCACGTCGGCACACCGGGCGACGACCGGAGCGAACACAGAAGCGCCGCAGAAAGAGGATCTACGGGGCGTGCACTTCCCCGCCGACTCCGAGGGGAAACGCTCGACCGGTTCGCTTGCCCGGGACGTCGTCGCCGCGGCACTCTCCGCGGTCGATCCGGGCGCGCAGCGGCGCATGGATGCCGTGAAGAACTGGCGCAAGGACTACATCACGCCATTTGTGGAGATGGTCGCCTGCGGCGTCCACAACGACGCCGCCTACCGCACGGTCTCCTCGACGGCCCTGCACACCCTCCAGTCCCGGATGGTGTGCGTGACGCCGGAGGGCGAGATCCCCATGACCCGCTACCTCGCCTCCGCTACGGCCGAGACCACGCCGGAGACGCTCAACGTGGAGGGCACGGGCGAGAAGGCCGCAGAACTGGTGATCCCATACAAGGGGACCGAGCTCTCCGGTGCCGCGCTCGAGGGGCAGATCGCCAGGTGGCGCGACGCAGGGGTGATCGAGCCCTCGACCGCCGACAAGCTCCTCGAGGTCCAGTCCCACCCGGAGTGGCTGTCGCTCCCGGGCCGCGAGGTCGCCGTGCTCGGCATGGGCTCGGAGATGGGCCCGGGCAACGTGCTCCTCGACTGGGGCGCCACGGTGCTCGCGCTCGACCTGCCGTCCTCGCGCGTCTGGGAGCGGGTGCTCGAGCCCGGCCGCGTCGCCGGGACGCTGCGCGCGCCGATCTCAGGCGGCAAGCCGGGCATCGATCTGCTCGCCCAGCTTCCGGAGGCGCGCGCATGGATCGCGGCGGCCGCGCAGTCGCCGGTCACGCTCGGCACGTACCTCTACGCCGACGGCGGCACGCATGTCCGCCTCTCTTCCGCCGCGGACGCCCTCGCCGAGACGCTGCTCGACGACGGCACCGTCGACGCCCTCGCCTACCTCGCGACGCCGATGGACACCTTCGTTGTACCCGGCGACGTCCACGAGCAGTCCAACGCGGCGTTCGACGCGGCGAACAAGCCGAGCAAGCTCAAGGGCCTGCTCCACCGCGTCACCGGCGGCCGCGGCTTCTCGCGGAACTACCCCGTGGGCTCCGGCCCGGCGGTGCACGACGCGCTGGTCACGCAGCAGGGTCCGAACTACACGCTCGCCAAGCGCGTGCAGCGCTGGCGCTCGATCGAGGAACTCGCGAAGGGCCGCCGGGTGTCGATCAACGTGGCACCGGCGACGCGCACGGTCTCCGTGCTCAAGAACAAGGCGCTCGCGGCGGTCTACAAGGGAGCGCACCGCTTCGGCATCGAGATCTTCGACCCCGAGACCTCGCAGGCGCTCCTCGCCGCACTGCTCGTCCACGACCTGTCCACCGAGCAGGCCGACCGCGACTACCTGTGGGAACACGAGGCGGACGGCGCGAGCTCGGGCGGCCTGTGGCGCCAGGCGTACATCCCGCGCTCGGCCCTCCCCGCCGCCGCGGCGTTGGGCATGGCCCTCGACCGCTGAGCGGTTTCGGCAGGCCCACGGCGCCCGCCGGATTTCTCTAGGGTGGGTGGCACCTGCTTCCCCGCGCACCTGCGCGGGTAAGCCCCTGCACCCGATAGAACGAAGGACCGGCGCGATGTCGAACCCATTCTCCAAGGGCTGGAACTACCTCAAGGCCTCCCTCGACCGCTCGATCGAAGACAACGCCGACCCGAAGGTGCAGGTCCACCAGGCGATGGATCAGGCGAGGGCGCAGCACCGCCAGATCTCGGACCAGGCGGCCGCCGTGATCGGTAACGCGCGCCGCACCGAGGAGTCGATCGGCACCAAGGAGCGCGCGCTGGACAAGCTCCAGGGCCAGGTCCGCCAGTCCGTCCAGCTCGCCGACGATGCGCGGGCGGCCGGCGACGAAGCCAAGGCCGCCGAGTGGGAGCGCAGCGCGGAGCAGCTCGCGGCTCAGCTCGTCTCCGCCGAGCAGGATCTCGAGCAGACCCGCTCGCTCTCCCAGCAGGCCAACGCCGATGCGGAGAAGGCGAAGCAGGCCGTGCGCGAGAGCGAGGCGCGACTCCAGGAAACGCTTGCGCAGGAGGACTCCCTCCTCCTCCAGGCGCAGCAGGCGAAGATGGCCGAGCAGCAGCAGACCTCGACCAACTCGATCACCGGGGAGGTCTCGCTCGGCGCGAACCCGACCTTCGAGCAAATCCGGGACAAGATCGAGCAGCGCCACAACACCGCGGTGGGGCAGGCCGAGCTGGCAGAGGCGAGCGGGGCGGCGAACTCCGGCGCGCTCGCCGATGCCGAGGCGCTGCAGCGCGAAGACGCCGGCCGCGCGAAGCTCGACGCGATCCGCGCCGAGCTCCACGGCGGGGCCGGGGCGAAGGCTCAGGGCGGTGCAACCAGAACGGCCGGAGCGGGCGCCGGCAATGACGCCGACATCGACGTCACCGACACGGCCGTCGACGAGCCCAACCCGGCCACGGGCGGAGCGGACGCCGCCGATGCGGGCGGCGCCGCCGACGCGCCGGGCTTCCCGCGCGACACGCACTAGGCGCTCCCGGCCTATACCGGCCCTCCGCGGTCGATCGTCGCCTGCCCTTCGGCCGCCTCTACTTCTGCATAACGATCCCGCGGATTCCCTCGTGGAATCCGTCGCGGAGCGCGACCCGTTGGAACTCGTTGAGCGTGAACTCGTGGAGCATTTGGCACGCGAACTGCAGCAGCGGCCGATCGACCTCCGGGGGCAGCGCCCCGCCCGTGAGCGTGTGCGCCTGTAGCTTCTGCTCCTCGTCCGCAGCGTTTTTGTACCACCACGTCGCGTACTGCTGCCCGACGTCGAAAGGCGAGGGATCCCCCGAGGAGCTCCACACCTCCTCCGTGAGCGGCACGTACCGCGAGCGTACCGGCCTGCGTCGCGGCGCCATCATCGACGGATTGGGGCGCGGCGCGGCGCTGCCCTCGCGCTCACCGTCCGCATCCTCGTGCTCGCTGCTGTAGCCGTGCCTCTCGGCGCGCGCCGTGATGGTCACGGAACGGTGCGTCACCGTCACCGTCGAACGCCCGCGCGGGCGGCCATGCTGCTCCTCGCCCGGCTGCCCATGCTCGTTTCCGCCCATGACGGCGGACGTCCCGTCCTCCGAGCCGACCTCATCGGTCTCGACGATCTCCGCTGTGGCGTCGCCGCCCGCCCGGTCGCCCGCGGGGTCCGCGAGTTCCCCCGCCGCCGAGGGCTGCGACCGGGCCGCCGTGTCCTCCGGGATCGCGTCGCTCGCCGCACCGGAAGGTTCGCCGGCGGCGTTCCCGCTCTCGACGGGCGCGGACGACGTCCCTCCGGCCGGCGTGGAAACGGCACCTTCGCCGTCATTTTCGGCCTTGACCTCGGTAGCCGAATCGGTGGCGGCCTCGGCGGACTCGCCTGCGGCGTGCTTGCCGTCGGCCTTCGCGCCCTCGGCCTTCTCGGCGTCGTTCTTCTCGCCCGAGTCCTTCTCGCGGTCGGACTTCTCGGCCTCGGCCCGCGACTCCGCGCGGGAGCGGCGCCGCTCGTGCGCGCCGGCGACGGATTCGTCGCGGGCGCGGCCCGGCTGGAAATCGACGTCCTCGATGTCGACCGAGGAGCCCTCGGCGCCGCCCTTACCCTCGCCGGACTGCGCGGGGCGGTTGCCGCAGACGTGTGTGGGCAGCGGGCCCTCGAGCACGCGGATCTGCATCGACTCCGCGAAATCCGTGCGCGGGTCGAGTACGAGCGAGGTATCGCAGGCGTTGCGGAGCGCGGAGGACACGGAGTCCCAGCCGAAGCCCACGAGGTGTACGCGCACCCCGGCCTCGATCGCGGCCTCGACGCCGGGGATCATGTCCGCGTCACCCGAGACGAGGACCATGTCCGTGCACTGGCCGCGGAAAGCGGCGAGCACCATGTCGGCGACGAGCCGGGTGTCGACGGCCTTCTGCGACCGCCTATTGCCCCATTCGATGAGCTGGCCCGTACGGAGGATCACCCCGTCGATGACCCGGAGGGTGCGCTGATAGCGGTGCGGTCCGCTATCCGGCACGCCGTCGTACCAGAACTGCCGGTGTGTCGGCTGCTTCGACTGCTTCCGCGCTATCTGGTCGAGGGTCTGGACCACCGTGGACAGTGAGACCTCGAGCTGCTCCCTTGCTCCCTCTTCCCACGAGTTGTAGAAGCTGGCGAGCAGATATGAGGTGTCCACAAAGATCGTCGTTCTCTCAAGCACTGCTCCATCCACCTGTTTCCATCAATCGCTAAATATCGCTAAATCCGTACCTCCAGCATGCCCGTTTCCGCCCGGGCGTGGCCAGGGGCCGATCCGGGGACTGCGTCGGGGGCCCGGCCGGGGGCTGCGGTTGGCCGTGCACCGACTCGCCCCGATCCTCGGCCCCACCAGCGGGAAATGCGTCGCGCCGCCGGCGGGGTCCGGCGGCGGGGGTGCCGCAGTTGCGGCGTACCACCCGGGAAATCCGGGCCTCGTCGGCGGCGCGACGGAGGTGTTCCGGCCGCTCTGCGGCGGCGGTGAGGGCGGCGGGGACGTGCCCCGTCGGCGCGACTACGCGGTGGGCGCGGTGGGCGCGGTGGGGCGCGGGACCGAGAGGGTCGAACCGGTAGCGCTCCAGACGAGGGTCCAGAACACGTCGACGACGGGCTGCATGGCCTGGAGGAAGACTTCGTTGGGGTTCACTTGCGGGCTACCTTTCCTTTGGCGCCAGGTCGTTGCCCTGGCGCGCGATGCACTCCAGTATGTCGCAAAAAGTGGCGAACTTGTTACTCGAATGTGACATTGCTTTTGGCAATGCTAGGTGTTCACCGCGCGGAAGCTGGAGGTTTAGCCCAGAAGGATGAACCAAATCACGTTCTCACGACCCTCGAGCGTGCCGAAACCCCCACACATGGTGCCCCTCTTCTCTAGGCTCTCAGGGCAAGGAGCCGTGCCGCCGCGTAAGGAGAAACCATGGAAGAGCGTCGCATCCTCATCGCCGACACCGCCATCGCAGTGGTCGCGGAGGTCGGAATCCGCGGCCTTACCCATCGCGCGGTCGATGCCTCGGCCTCGCTCGCCACGGGCTCGACCTCGTACTACGCGCGCTCGAAGGCGCAGCTTGTCGAGCTCACCGTCGAGCGGCTCGCCTCCCTGCTGCGCGGCTACACCGAGCACGCCGAGCTGGCGGCGAAGACCCCGGCGGACGGCGCGGAACTCACCACGGTGCTCACGGACTGGCTCGGCGGCCTGTACGCCGACTACCAGGGCGAGCTGCGCGCCCGCTCCTCCCTCATCCTTGAGCTGGAGAACCGCAATAGCGGGGATTCCGCTCTGCTGCGCGAGGCCCTCGTCGCGCCGGACGACCTCTCCGGCCCGCTCGCCTCCGCGGGCCTCGATTCCTCCGAGCTCCTCGGCCCGCTCCTCACCGCCCTCGAGGGCCTGCTGTGGGAGCATTCCGCCGGCCGCCGCATCGGCGAGGCAGATACCAGCGGGACCGACGCGCGTCTCCTGTCTTCATTGCTCTCCGTCCATCACGGCAGCGACAAGCGCGGCATCTTCGGGATCCGGCTCTGACCCGATCCGGGTTCTTCCCTGTCCCTCCCCACCCCTTCACCACTTCTCCCAGGCCACGGCGCCCGGTCGTGCCCGGGCACGCACGCTCCGGGGCACCGACACCCATTTATATGACGGCGGCCCCGCGCTATCGGCGCGGGGCCGCTGCCCTCGGCGTCGACCGGCTGGTGCCGGCGTCCGCCGTCATAGACGGGCCTACCCTTCCGCGATGGCCTCGAGCGGCGAGGTCCGTGCGGCGCGGTAGGCGGGCCACAGCGCGGCGAGGACGCCGACCACGCCGGCCGCCACGAGGACCACGACGATCGTCCCCCACGGGATCGCGACGCTGGAGATCCCCTCGCTCGACATCGCCGAGACGAACGCCCAGCCGAGGAAGGTGCCGATCGCGGCGCCGACCAGTGCGCCGAATATCGCGATCTGCGCCGATTCCAGGGTGATCATCGTGCGGATCTGACGGCGCTGCGTGCCGATCGCCCGGAGCATCCCGAGCTCCGTGCGCCGCTCGATCACCGATAGCGCGAGGGTGTTGATGATCCCGAGCACCGCGATAATGAGTGCGAGCGCGAGCAACGCGTAGATGATGTTGAGCAGCTGGTCGATCATCCCCGACTGCTGCTTGATGAGCTCGTCGATGGTCTGCACCGTGGCGATCGGATTGTCGGCGATTGCGTCGGAGATGCGTTCGTCGAGCTGCCCGACGTCCTGGCCGTCGGCCGCCTCGACGAAGACCATCTGAATGGTCTGCAGGGGAACGGGGACGAGCTTGTCGAAGGCCTGCGTGCCGACCACGAGCCCCGACATCGTGTCGGTGTTCTCGTAGATGCCGGTGAGCGGGACCGTGATCTCGCCGCCCGCGGAGTCGAAGAACGAGACGTCCTCGCCGACCTTCCAGCCGTTCGCCTCGGCGGTCGACTCGTTGACCACCGCGGAATCGGGCCTGGGCTGGACATCGCCCTCGACGGGCTCGGCCTCGAGCGCGGACTCCACCGGGCCGTCGATCCCGACCACGGTGACAGTCCCCTTGTTCGGGGTCTTCGCCGCGGCGTAACTGATGGCCGTGGCCGAGCCGACGCCGTCGACGTGCGCGACCTTGTCGTACACCGAGGGCGGAAGCGGGGTCGGCATCCCCTGCCCGGGCGCGCCCTGGACCACGAGGTCCGAGTGGACGCCGTTGGAGAATGACTCGGCGACGCTTTCCTTGGTCGAGGCCGCGAACGTACCGAAGGCGGCGACGAGCGCGAGACCGAGCGTGAGCGAGAAGGCCGTCGCCGCCGTGCGCCAGCGGTTTCGCCCCGAGTTCGTCGCGGCGAGCTTGCCCATGCTGCCGAAGGGAGAGCCGATGATCCGGCCGATCCCGCCTGCGATGATTGGAGACAGCCGCGGCATGACGAGGAACGCGCACACGAGGACCAGGAGCGCGCCGGGACCGACGAGCGCCGCGCCGGCGCTCGCGGTGTCCTGCCGGGAGCCGATGATCGCGAGGGCGATACCGGCGAGCAGGCCGACCGCGCCGATGATCGTGACGACCTTCGAGCTGTTCGAGGCGCCGCTCGCCGTGGGGCCCGAGCGCATCGCCGCCACCGGAGGGACGCGGCCGGCGCGCCACGCGGGGACGAGCGCGGAGATCACGGTGACCACGAGGCCGACGACGAGTGGAACGACGACCGCCGACGAGGTGACAGCGAGGCCCGAGCCCGGGAGCCCGAAACCGAGCGCGTCCATGAGGCTGAAGAGACCAAAGGCGAGCGCGAAGCCGGCGAGCACGCCGAGGATCGAGCCGACCAGGCCGGTGATGGCCGCCTCCACGAGCACCGAGCGGACGACCTGCCCGCTTCCGGCGCCGATCGCGCGGAGCAGCGCGAGCTCGCGGAGGCGCTGCGCGACGAGCATCGAAAAGGTGTTGAAGATGATGAACGTGCCGACGAGCAACCCGATCGCGCCGAAGGCGAGGAAGAAGTAGTTGAGGAAAGAGAATCCCTGCTTCAGCTGGTCGCTTTGCTCCTGCGCCCACGCGGCGCCGGTCTGCACATCCGCATCGGGCTCGACCTGCGCGATCGCGGCGGCGAGAGCCTTCTGGTCGACCGTGCCGTCCCCGCCGACGCGGATCGCGGGGACGTGGGAGCCGTCGGTGAACAACTCGGTGGCCTGAGCGGGATCGAAGAACACGCCGATGAACCCGCCGGTGCTGGTCTCGCGTGAATAGGTGCCAGTGAGCGTGAGGTCGACCGTTCCCGTGGATGGGACGTAGACCTGCACGTGGCCTCCGACGGTGTAGCCGTACTTCTCCACGGTGGCCGTGTCGAGGGCGATCTGGCCCGGCGCGCTCGGGGCTGCGCCCTGCTCGAGCTGGTACTGGTCGCCGACCACGGTGGCGGGGTCATGCCACGCCTGCCCGCTCATCGGCGCTCCGCCGGTCTGCACCGGCTTGCCGTCGGGCTCGATGAGCACGACATTGCCCTCGAGCGCCGGCTGCGCGGTCGCGACGCCGGGGACATGCTCGATCTTCTCGACGTCGGCCAGGGGCATGCCGACCTCGTTGTTCTCCTTCGGCTGCACGACCGCATCGAGGCCCTCGGCCTGGGTGCCGAGGATGTTGTCGAAGGAGTTCTGGAGGGTCGAGGTGAAGGTGAAGGATGCGGAGATGAACGCCGTGCCGAGGACGACGGCGAGCACCGAGAGCACCATGCGGAGCTTGTGCGCGGAGATGTTGCGCAGCGCGACCGTGGACATGCCCTTCGGGGCGGGGCCCCTGTGCCGGGTGGCCGTGGCCGCGGCCGAATTCGCGCCGGCGGCGGCGCTATCTGGGCCGGGATCGCCCCCGCGGTGCGGGGACTGTGTGGCGGACATGGCCTACATCCCTCCCAGCGACTGCATCGTCTCGAGGATGGCGTCGACGCTCGGCGCCTCGAGCTCGTCGCGGAGCACGCCGTCGGCGAGGAAGAGCACGCGGTCCGCGTAGGAGGCGGCGCGCGGGTCGTGGGTCACGATCACCACGGTCTGCCCGTACTCGTGGACCGAGTTGCGGAGGATCGAGAGCACCTCTGCGGACCTGTTGGAATCGAGGTTGCCCGTCGGTTCGTCACCGAAGAGGATCTGCGGCCGCCCGACGAGCGCCCGCGCGCAGGCGACGCGCTGCTGCTGGCCGCCGGAGAGCTCGGACGGAACGTGGTCGAGGCGGTCACCGAGGCCGAGACGCTCGACGACCTCGTCGAACCACGCGGAGTCGACCTTGCGCCCGGCTATGCCCGCGGGAAGCGTGATGTTCTCGCGCGCGGTGAGCGTGGGGACGAGGTTGAAGCTCTGGAAGACGAAGCCGATCTCGTCGCGCCGCAGCGCGGTGAGCTTCTTGTCCTTCATTTCCGTGATCTCGGTATCGCCGATCCGCACCGAGCCCGAGCTCGGGCGGTCGAGCCCGGCGAGGCAGTGCATGAGCGTCGATTTGCCGGAGCCCGAGGGCCCCATGATCGCCGTGAATTGCCCGGGGTGGAAGTCGACGCTGATCCCGTTCAGCGCGCGCACCTCCGTGTCCCCGGAGCCGTAGATCTTGAACAGCTCGCGGGCGGTCGCGGCGGGCCGGTCTCCCGCTGCCGGCCGCGCGGGCTCGGTCATGGCGTGACTCATCGTGGGTTCCTTGTCCTCGTGGGCTCGTCGTCGAACGGAACTCAGTCTTCTCCGCGCCGCGCGGGCCCACATCGGGGTCAACCCCCAATCGGCTCCCGGATTCCTCTACGCCCCGCCTCAGGGTTCACCCAGGGCTCGATGGCTGGCCCCGACAAGGCTCGGACCCGGAATCTCCGGGGCTAGTCCGCCCAGATCTCACCCTCACCTGGCCATTCTTCACTCTTCGGCCAGCGCGCGAGCCTCCGCCGCGACGTGAAGCGGACGCGCCCGGTATGCGGCCCCCGGCCCCCGCGGCGCCTACGGACCTCGCCGCCCTCGCCGCCCCCGCCGTCTCCGGCCGGGTGCTCGAATTCGAGCCCCGCGGCGAGGAGCTGGAGCGGCCGGGAGAAGTCCTCGCGGCCGAGCGTGCGCACGTTCGGGTAGAGGTCGTCGTCGAGGATCGGCATACCGAGCGCCGCGAGGTGGATGCGGAGCTGGTGGGTCTGCCCCGTCTCCGGAGACAGCTGCCACAGCCCGAGCCGCGCACCGTCGTCCCCGCGCGTGGCGCCGAGGAGCCGCCCGCGGGTCCGCGCATTCGGCTCGCCGCTGACCTCGGCGCCCTGGAGGATCCCGTGGATCTTCTCGATGCGGCTCGCGCGCACGAAACTCGCGGGCGCCCCCTCCGGCAGGCTCGTCACGGCAAGGTATTTCTTCGTGACGCCGCGGTGCTGGAATTGCGTCGACAGCGCGGCGCGGACGCGCCGGTGCACGGCCATCGCCACCAAGCCCGCCGTCCCTCGGTCGAGCCGGTGCGCCGGGACGAGTGAGTCGTGCCCCGTGGCCACGCGCCCCCGCACGAGCACTGTCTCGCGGATGTGTCCCGCCCGCGGGGTGGTCGCGAGGAAGTGCGGCTTGTCCACGACCACGAGGTCCTGGTCCGCATGGACGATGTCGAGCCTTCCCGGCACCTCGGGTTCTTCGCCGGGCTCGAGGTGGAGCCACACGTCGACGCCCTTGACCACCGGCGCGTACTCGCCGACCGGCTGCCCGTTCCTGTCGACGACGCCGCCCGCCGCGAGACGCTCGAGGATCTCGGACCGGCGATCGGGGAAGGCGCGGAGCAGCTCATCGGCGATGGGGCCGCGGCCCGGCGGGTCCGGGAGCCGGAAGCGCACGGCGTCGACGCCCGCGCGCGGCGGAAGCGGCTTCGGTCTCGGCACGAGGGCAATTCTATCCCCAATCCGTCGAACCATCGGCCACTGCAATCCCTTCCATATTTCTGCGCATCTTTTGTCAACGCCCGCCAAATGAGTATCGTTGGCAACGTTCGCAACAGCGTTATGCCGGTCTCCCGGCCCACCGCCCGGCAGGCCGGCGGGCCCACTTTCGCCGGCACCCCGATACACAGGAGTTCCCCCATGGACGCCATCGTTCAGTTCTTCCTCACCGGCCCCGGGCAGTTCCTCCTCCCCGTCGTCCAGGGCAGCTTCACCCTCGCCTACCCCCCGAACGCCCCGTTCCCCGAAGGGATCTGATCCCCCGGGGGACCGGCCGGGGCGGCCCCTCCGCCACCGCCCGGGGCTGCCGGGACAGGCCCATCGACTTCGGCCTCCGGCGTCATGGGTGAGGCGTAAGATCGACGGCATGAGCGCATACAAGGGTGCAGTCGTCGTCGGTGTCGATGGATCGGATGTCTCCAAGGCCGCCGTGGCCTATGCGGCGAAAACCGCTGCGGGACGCGGAATCGGTCTCCATATCGTGATGGCCTATTCGGCCCCGACGGCCATGTTTTCCGAGGGAATGGTGCCGCCGCATCAGCTCGTCGAGCACTTCGAGAAGGAGGCCGAGCCGGTCGTCCAGGACGCGATGAAGATCGCGCGGGAGACCGAGCCCGAGCTCAAGATTACGGGCGCCGTGGCCGAGGGCAATCCCGCACAGCTACTCATCGAATATTCGCGCGAGGCGAAGATCGTGGTGCTCGGCACGCGCGGGCTCGGTGCTCTCAAGGGCGTCGTGCTCGGCTCGGTATCCGCACACGTCGCCACGAACGCATTCTGCCCCGTGATCGTCACGAAGGCCGATACGGCCGACAACGTCCACTCCGACGGCCCGGTCGTGGTCGGCGTCGACGGCTCGGACAACTCGGTGCGCGCCACCGAGTGGGCGTTCTCCGAGGCCAAGGCGCGCGGGGCGCACCTCCTCGCCGTGCACACGTGGATCGACCCCGAGGTCCAAGCCGCCGCCGCGGGGATCATCCTCTCCGAGGACGATCTCAAGCGCCTCTCCGACGAGCAGCGCGGCATGCTCGAGGACGCGCTCGGCAATATCAAGGAGCGCTACCCGGAGGTCGAGGTCGACACGCTCGTCACCGAGGACCGCGCAACTCGCATCCTCGTGGAGAAGTCGAAGGAGGCGCAGCTCGTCGTGGTCGGCTCGCACGGCCGCGGCACCTTTACCGGCATGCTCCTCGGCTCCACGAGCCGTTCGCTTCTGCAGGCCTCGTACGCGCCCGTCATGGTCGTGCGACCCGCCGCCGCCGGCTGTGAGGACGAGTAAGCCATGGCCGAGAACAGCACCCCGGAAAACAACGCTCGCGAGACCGGCGCGGATGCCGGCGAGATCTCGGTCGCCCGCAACGAGCAGGCCGGCCGGTTCGAGATCTTCGTCGATGGCGACGTGGCCGGATTCGCCGACTACTCCGACGCCGATGGCGTGCGCACCATGCCCCACACCGTGATCGACCCGGCCCACGGTGGCCGCGGTCTCGGCGGCGTGCTCGTCCGCGAGGCACTCGACGATGCCCGGGCGAAGGGGCTCAAGGTCGCACCGCACTGCTCGTTCGTCGCCGGGTTCATCGAGAAACACCCCGAGGACTACGGCGATCTCGTGCGCTGAGGAACGCGGGCAAGGAGCCACGTCACCGGTTCCCAACCCCGCTCCCCTTGAATCGCCCGCCGCCTGGAACCCGGCACCGATCCGCAGACGTCTATAGGCTCGGGCACGTAGCAAAACGATCTGCAACGCCACCTACAGGGAAGGAATGCACTCATGGGCATCTTCGACAAGGCCAAGGAATTCGCCAAGGGCAACCCCGACAAGGTCTCGCAGGGGCTCGACAAGGCGGGCGACGTCATCAACCAGAAGACCGGCGGCAAGTACGAGGACAAGATCAACACCGCCAAGGGCAAGGTCTCGGACTCGCTCGGCGGCGAGCAGGGCGGCGGCGAGCAGGCTCCCGAGGGCGGCCAGCCCGAGCAGGGCCAGCCCGGCCAGTAGCGTCGGCTTCCGTCCCCGCCGCCAGACGGCGGGGACGAGCTCGATTTCGAGAGGCGACGGGACACTCCTCTCCCGGCGCCTCTTCCCATTTCACGAACGCGATAACCTGGGGCAGTGAGTGCACAGGGAACAGTCAAGGCGAGTCCGCGGGTGCGGCTACTCGACACGGCCACTGAGCTGTTCACCTCGCACGGGATCCGCGCGGTGGGGATCGACCGGATCCTCAAGGATTCGAAGGTCGCGAAGGCCTCGCTCTACAACGCGTTCGGCTCGAAGGACGCGCTCGTGGTGGCCTATCTCGAGCAGATGCACGACTCCGATGTCGCCGCATGGGAGACGCGCACGGCGCCGATGCAGCGGCCGCGCGACCGCATCCTCGCCTTCTTCGACCTCGTCACGACGCTGCCCGGCGCCATCCCCACGGGCTCCCCGTATATCGCGGCCGCCCTCGAGTTCCCCGAGCCCGCGACCCCCGGCGAGCACGCCATCCGGGCGGCAGTCGACGCGCACAGGGAGTGGGTGCTCGACACCATCACTTCCGAGCTCCGCGCGATGGGCCTGCAGGACCCGGACAACATCGAGGAGATGGCCATGCGTCTCGTCGTGCTCCATGATGGCGCCGTGACGGCCGCGCGAATGCACGACCACACCACGAGCGTGCGCACCGCCCGCAACATGGCGGAGATGATCCTCCGCCTCGTCGACTGAGCAACGCCCCATGCCTCCCCGCAGCCGGCGAGCGGCCGGCATGGCCCGTGCGGCCTTCCTCACCGGCGAAATCTTCGTCACCATCGGCGTTATCCTCGCCGGCTACGTCTTCTACCAGCTCGTCTGGACCGACAGGGAGTCCGGGAGGCAGCAGGCGCAGGCCGATGCCGCGCTCTCAGAGAGCTGGTCCGCGCCGCCGAACACCCGCGCTCCGGCAGGTCACGGGCAGGGACAGGCGCAGAGACCGAACTCGGGAACAGACCCCGACTCGGGCACGGATTCGGACTCGCCCCGCGCCTTCGCGCGCCTCTCGATCCCGGAATTCGGCAGCGACTTCCGCTTCGCCGTCATGGAGGGCGTCTCCGCAGCCGACCTCGAGGCAGGCCCCGGGCACTACCCCTCGAGCGCGGCGCCCGGGGAGCCCGGCAATTTCGCCGTCGCCGGGCACCGCGTGGGCCGCGGCTCGCCGTTCAACGCGCTCGGCCGCCTCGACACCTGCGCGGAGATCGATATCGAGACCGCCGATTCCGTCCTGGAATACCGTGTCCTCCCGACCGACGCCCACAACGCCCCCGAAGCGGCCGCGTCCGCTGCGGCCGCATGCCTACCCGGGCCCATCGCCGCGCGGCTCGCCACTGACTACGCGGGCCTGAGCGGTCGCGAGATCGTCACCCCCGATCGCGTCGACGTGATCGCCCCGAACCCGACGGTTCCACACGTCTCCCCACGCGACGCGCCTGCGCCCGGCGCCCTCGCGCTGCTCACGCTTACGACGTGCCACCCGCAGTTCTCCGCCACCGAGCGGCTCATCATCCACGCCGCTCTCGCCCGCTCCACGCCGAAGGCGAATGCCGCCGATGACGGCGGACGTCCCGATCAGCCCGGAGGCTCCTAGATGTACGCCTGGATCTGGAAGCATCTGCCCGGGCCCGTCGCCGTGCGGATCGCCATCGTGATCGCCGCCCTCGTCGGGCTGTTCTTCCTGCTCATGGACGTGGTCTACCCGGCCGTCGAAGCGGCGCTGCCGTTCTCCGGGGTCGCCGTATCGCCCTAATCCTCGACGCCGGCCGTCCGTTCCCGGCCGGCGTCTCAGCCGAGGCGGGGCACGACGAGCTCCGCGACCGCCTGCACGGCCTCCGAGGGCGCCTGGATCGACTGCACCGTGAGCACCTTCGTGTCCTTGTAGAGCGCGAGGCTCGCGCCCATTTGGGCGCCGGAGCGGCCGCCGGTCCAGCCCTCGACGTCCGAACGCTCCGTCGAATCGGGTGGCACAAGCCCGTCGACGAGCTCGACGGCGTGCTGCGGCGTTCCTGCGTCCTGGAGCGAGACGAGCAGCGAGAGCCGGCCGTCCTCGGCGTAGTAGAAACACGCAGGGGGATCGAAGGAAGAATCGAGGCGGCTCTCTGTGAGCTTCTCCCCGACCGCGTCGGAAGCCTCCTCCGGCGAGAGATACGGGCACTCGCCCACGTCGCCGGGAACCGGTTGCCGATCGGCCTCGCTCGCCGCGGGCGCAGGCTCCGCCGCGGAGGCGGAATCGGGGGCGGCCGTGGTGATGACCCCCATCTCGGCGGAATCGGATCCGCCCTGGGAGGAGTCCCCTGAGCCGTCATACGAGCAACCGGCCACGAGCGCGGCGGTAAGCACGAGCGGGGCTGCGGCGCCGAGCAGGCGGGCAAGGGTGCGGCGGGGTTTCGGCATGGCCCCCAGAGTATCGGGTTCGGATGGGTGGGAGACCCGCGGCTACAATCACCGGCATGAGATCTGCGCCCGGCTCCAATCGCGGTGTCCGCCGCATCCGGACGGGCGCTGCGGTCCTCGCTCTCACCGCGCTCTCCGCGCCGGTCTTCGCCGCCTGCTCGCCCGACGACGCGGCGTCCGCGGACGATCAGTCCTCCGAGATGCCGGCTCCGCCGCCGGAGAAGGAGGACCACTCGACGACCGTGAAGCCCAGTCCGCTCGACGACGCGGAGGTCTCGCCCGGCGCGCGTCCGCAGCCGATCGTCGCGTGCGATGCAGTGGGGCTCACGGTGGACCAGGTCGCCGAGATCGTCGGCGTCCAGCTGATGGACTCCGAGCCGGCCGCCCCGGCCGCCTCGCCGGAGATGTGCGCCTACGGCTCCCATTGGGACGAACCCGACGTCCTCCTCGAGTCGATGAAGGGCGCGGTCCAGGGTTCGGAAGAGGAATCGGACGCGTCCGGCACCTCCGCCGCGCCCACCAAGACGGGTTCGCCCTCGGACGATTCCGCCGAGGAGCCCTCCCAGCAGCTCGACTCGGAGAACGCGGTCTTCGTGGCCGTTCGTCCCTTGCGCAAGGGCGAGGACGGCGCGGCGACGCTCGAGTCGATTCCCACCCTGGCCGGCCCCCTCTACACCTGTAATACCGCGAGCTCGACGGTCGACGTCCCCGACCCGTCCGCCAACGCAGCGGCGAAGCGGGAGTCCGAGGGACCTGCGCCGCTCGACGGTGTCTCCTCGCTCGGAACGCTTCCGGCCGTGGGCCTGCCGACGCAGATCGGGCGCCCCACCCCAAGCAAGGGCAGCCCTGCGAGCTCCACCTCGGCCGCCTCAACCGGCACGGCCAAGCCCGGCGCCGCGGGCACCACCACCTCGGCCGCCGCGCAGAAGCGGGCGGCAAAGCAGGAGGTGGACGCCCTGCGCTGCGACAGCACACCCACGGGCTCGTCCCCGCACACTCAGACCTTCTTCGTCGCGCGGAATGCGTTGTGGCAGGTCAGCGTTAATACGCCGGGTCGCTCGGACGACGATAAATCCCTCGACGACGAGTCGAAGGGATTGCTCTCGCTCGCCGCCTATATCTCCACCAAGCGCTAGGCTCCGCGCGCTATACACCCGGGCTATGCCTCGCGATTACCCATTTCTCTTGCTTGCGCAGAATGAGTTATATACGCTTGGCAACAGCACGTGAGCTCCGCCGCACCCCCCTAAGTGGCGTCGAGCGCTGGACCGAGTGGCTCCCCCCGCTTACTCGTTCCGTGCGTGCGTCGAATGCTGGCCACTCCCCTCGTGGCCAGCATTCACCTATTTAGCCTGGTTTTCCCGTCCGCCGCGCCGCTTCTCCCGACGCGCGCCCGGCGCGACATCGGGCACCGAAGCGCGTCGAATTCCCGCGAACCATGCTCACATTTCTCGCAGCCGAATTGTCGATCTCCCAATTCGGCAGAACTCGCCCGGAATTGCTTCCAAACGCGTTTATCAATAAGCATTCTCTGCCCATTCCGGAGGTGCACAGGGCGCACATTCCTGCCGCATATTCTGCGCAGCATACGGGCCCCACGGCCGGCGAAGCTCAACGCGCCCATTGCCCACGACACTCCCCGCGCATCGACCCCCACCCCCGCCCCCGGCCGCGACGGCGGTCTGGCATTCGGCACCGATCCGGTGCAAGATGTTACTCAAGTGATTATTGTGACTAATGTGGCGAAAGTTCATCTTCGCCTCATCGGCGCCCGCAGACGACCGGCCCCTCATCGGTCGATGACACAGGAGTACCGCAGTGCCTCGTTCCCAGTTCTCCGGCCGGTCACGCGTCCCCGGCGCGGCGACGCTCGCGCTCGCCGGCGCGCTCGCCCTCCCCCTCGCGCTCGCCCCGACCGCCTCCGCCCAGTCCGTCACGTCGCAGGGTGCGCAGGTCTACGCCGAGACGCCGAGCGTGCTCACCGGATCCATGCAGGCGACTCCCCCCTCGTTGCCGGGCATCGAGTCCACGCCCGTGCAGACACCGGGCTTCGCCGCGAACCTCCCCGTGGTCGCCCTCCCGACGCTGGCACCGGCCCGGCCCGCCCCCGAGTACTCCGAGGTCGGCATCTTCCCCGGCAACGGTGACGTCGTCGGCGTCGCGCAGCCGATCATGTTCACCTTCGACCGGCCCATCACCGACCGAGCCAAGGCGGAGCAGACGCTCGGGGTGCGCACGGCGCCGGCACTGCCCGGAAAGTTCTACTGGATCAGCGACACCGAGGTCCGCTGGCGCCCGCTCGACTTCTATCCGGCGAATACCTCCGTCACCGTCTACGCGGGTGGCCGGCAGTCCACGTTCAAGACGGGCGACGCCGTCGTCACCACCTACGACGACGCGAGCAAGACGCTCACGACCACCCGAAACGGACAGGTCCAGCGCACCATGCGCGCGTCCTCGGGCAAGGCCGCGTACCCGACCAACCCCGGCACGTACTACACCGGCTGGCGCGCTCCGAAGGTGCGCATGGACTCCTCGACCTGGGGGCTCGCCCAGGACGCCGGCGGCTACGACACGGTCGTGGACAACGGCGTGCGGCTCACCTACGACGGCATATTCATCCACTCCGCGCCGTGGTCCGTGGCCGATCAGGGTGTCCGCGACGTGACCCACGGTTGCATCAACATCTCCCCCGAGGACGCCGAGTGGTTCTACCAGAACACCGCCAACGGCGATCCCGTCATCGTCAACGGCACCGCGGGCGAGCCGCTCCGACAGGACGACGGACAGGGCGACTGGAACTACTAGCACTACCGGGCGGCTAGGCCCACCTGCCAAGTCCCCCAACGAAATACCCGCGGATGACGGCGGACGCCACCAAAGGCACCACCCTCCCTTCTCCATCTCCCCTCCTCAATCGTTCTTCACCTCACCGATACCAAGCGTTTCCCAAGGGGTCGCCCACCTTGCCCGTGGGCGTTACCTCGATCGACTGAGATTGCCAGGGTGATAATGGGTTCGACCGACTCCGGCGCCGGCACACCTGCCGGCAACGCCGCTACAGCAGATTCCGCAGCCTCCGCGGATCACTCCGCAGAGCAAAGCGTGGCCGCGCAGCCGCCATACGCGCGGCGCCGCCGCACGCGCCGCTCCGGGCGAATTAAGGAGTACGTGCTCTTCGCCGTGCTCGTGCTGCCGAACCTCGCACTGCTCGCGCTCTTCACCTACCGGCCGCTCATCGACAACATCCGCCTGTCGTTTTTCAGCTGGAACATCTCCTCACCGTTGCCGCCCCAATTCGTGGGCTTCGACAACTATTCCGAGTGGTTCTCCGGGCTGTTCTCCGGCGGCCAGACGTGGACGGTGGTGTTCAACACCATCGTGTTCACCGCCACCGCCGTCATCGGCTCGATGGTCATCGGCCTGGCGCTCGCCCTCCTCCTCGACCGCAAGCTCTACGGGCGCGAGATGGTCCGCTCGGCGGTGTTCGCGCCGTTCGTCATCGCCGGTGCAGCGGTGGGCATCGCGTTCCAGTTCGTCTTCGACCCGCGTTTCGGGATGATCTCCTCGATCGTCTCCGCCTTCGGCGGCACGTCCCCGGACTTCTATCAGGATCCGGGCTGGGCGCTTTTCATGGTCACGATCACCTACCTGTGGAAGAACCTGGGCTACGCGTTCGTCATCTACCTCGCGGCACTCCAGGCCAAGCCCGCCGAGCTCTACGAGGCCGCGCAGATCGACCGCGCGAGGCCGTGGACCGTGTTCCGCAGGGTCACCCTCCCCATGCTCCGTCCGACGACCTTCTTCCTCTCCATCACGGTGATGCTCAACTCGCTGCAGGTCTTCGACATCATCTACGTGATGACCCGCGGCGGGCCCCAGGGCAACGGCACGACGACGATGGTGTTCCAGGTCTACCAGGAGACATTCGTCAACTATCGGGCCGGCTACGGCGCCACCGCGGCGACCATCATGTTCGTCGTCCTCCTCGTCATCACGGCAGTTCAGGTGCGCTTCATGGACAGGGGGAACCGCTGATGGACACGACAGCGAAGCCGAAGAGCAAGAAGTCGATCATGTCGGGGTCCGGGATCGCCGGGAGAGTCCTCGGTTACGGCGCGATGGTGCTCACGGTCATCATGATCGGGGCGCCGCTCTACTGGGTCGTCATCAATTCGTTCAAGACCCCCGACCAGGTCTTCCAGGTGCCGCCGTCCTGGTGGCCATCGCAGTTCACGTTCGACAACTACCCACGGGTGTTCGACGCGTCGCCGTTCGGCCGCTACATGCTCAACTCGATCTTCATCACCACGGTGCTGTCGGCGATCAAGATCTTCCTCGGGATCATCAGCGCGTACGCCTTCTCGTTCCTGCGCTTCCCGGGCCGCAGCATCGTGTTCATGCTCGTGCTCGCCGCGCTCATGGTGCCCAACCAGATCACCGTGATCTCCAACTACGCGCTCATCTCGCAACTCGGCTGGACCAACACGTTCCAGGGCATCATCGTCCCGCTCGCGGGCGTCGCCTTCGGCACGTTCCTCATGCGCAACCACTTCCTCTCGCTCCCGTACGAGATCATCGAGGCCGCGCGGATGGACGGCGCCGGGCACCTGCGGATGCTCTGGAAGATCATCCTTCCGATGAGCTGGCCGACCCTCGTCGCGTTCTCGATCATCACGATCGTCAACGAGTGGAACGAGTACCTGTGGCCGTTCCTCGTGGCCTCCGACGATTCGGTCGCGCCGATCCAGGTCGGCCTCACGCGCCTGGTCAACACCGATTCCGGGTTCACCGACTGGCCGTTGGTCATGTCCGCCACGGTCCTCACGATCATCCCCGTGCTCGTCGTGTTCCTGCTGCTCCAGCGGTACATGATCAAGGGCCTCACCTCCGGCGCGGTCAAGGGCTGAGTCCGCCGCGCATCCCTCCCCAATCTCCTGCCTCCCGTCCATGCAGACCCCGACCCCTTCACCGAAAGGCACCACCATGAGCCAGTTCTCCCGCCGCACGTTCCTCGGCCTCGCCGGCACCGCGGGCGCCGCCGTCACCCTCTCCGCCTGCGCGGGCTCCGGCTCGGGCTCCTCGGGCGAGAGCGGGGGCGGCCAGGGCGGAGACGCGAACAAGATCGTGTTCTGGTCCAACCACCCGGGCAACTCGAAGGACACCGAGAACGAGATCATCAAGGCGTACAAGTCCGTCGAGCCCGATGTCACGGTCGAGCTGGTCGATGCCGGCAAGGACTACGAGGAGGTCGCGCAGAAGTTCAACGCGGCGCTCAGCGGCGGGCAGCTCCCCGATGTGATCGTCGGTTCCGACGTCAACTGGTTCAACTTCGCGCTCAACGGGCAGTTCGCCAAGGTCAACGAGCTGTGGGACGGCGCCGGGGACTTCGACAAGAGCGACTACGTCGACGCGCTCCTCGGCGACTACGAGTACGACGGCAACAACTACGGCGTCCCCTACGCCCGCTCGACCGTGATCTTCTACTACAACAAGCAGCTGTGGAAGGACGCCGGTTTGCCCGACCGCGGCCCGGAGACCTGGGACGAGTTCGCCGAGTGGGCGCCGAAGCTCGCCGAGAAGCTCACCGGCGAAGCCAAGCCCATCGCGATGTACAACGGCGCGAACTACCTCGACTGGACCGTCCAGAACCTCCTGTGGGAGAACGACGGCGGCTACTCGAAGGATTGGGACCTCACCTTCACCGCCCCGGGCACGAAGAAGGGCCTGGAGTACCTCAAGAAGCTCAACGACGACAAGCACCTCATCGTCTCGGACGACTCGATCGTCGAGTTCTCCGCCGGGCTCGCCGCCTGCGCCGTGGCCTCGACCGGCTCGATCTCGGCGGTCAAGAAGCAGGCGGGCTTCGAGTGGGGCACCGCCTTCCTCCCGGGCGCCGCGAAGAACGATTCGTGCCCCACGGGCGGCGCGGGCGTCGCGATCCCATCGGGGATCTCCGACGAGCGAAAGGCCGCCGCGATGAAGTTCATCGCGTTCCTAACCAACCCGGAGAACACGGCGAAGTTCGCGAAGGCCACCGGCTACATGCCCGTGCGCAAGTCCGCGACCGAGTCCGAGGACGTCAAGTCCTACCTCGCCGAGACCCCGCAGGCGAAGACCGCGATCGATCAGCTGCCGCACACTCGCCCGCAGGATTTCGCCCGCGTCTTCGTGCCGAACCCCGGCACTCGCATCGGCGGCGCGCTCGACAAGATCCTCGCCGGCGGCACATCGATCGATCAGGCGATGGAGCAGGTTCAGAGCGAGACCCAGAACATCATCGACACCCAGATCAACCCGCTGCTCGGCAAGTAGCCCACCGCCGTCGGCACCACGCACGCGGCCCGGGCGCACGCCCACCGCCGCCGCTACCGAGAAGGACAACCCAGACCATGGCCACCGTCTCGTTCGACAAGGCAACGCGCCTCTTCCCCAAGGCCGAGCGCCCCGCCGTCGACGCGCTCGATCTCGACATCGCCGACGGGGAGTTCCTCGTCCTCGTCGGCCCGTCGGGCTGCGGCAAATCGACGAGCCTGCGCATGCTCGCGGGGCTCGAGGAGGTCTCGAGCGGGGCGATCCGCATCGGCGGCGAGGACATGACCCAGGTCCAGGCGCGCGACCGGGACGTGGCCATGGTCTTCCAGAGCTACGCGCTGTATCCCACCATGACGGTCGAGGACAACATGGGATTCGCGCTGCGCAACATGGGGACATCGAAGGGTGAGACCAAGCGCCTCGTCGCAGAGGCCGCCCGCATCCTCCAGCTCGAGGATCTCCTCCGACGCAAGCCCGGGCAGCTCTCCGGCGGGCAGCGGCAGCGCGTCGCGATGGGGCGCGCCATCGTCCGCCGCCCGCAGGTGTTCTGCATGGACGAGCCGCTGTCCAACCTCGATGCCAAGCTGCGCGTCTCGACGCGCTCGGAGATCGCGGCTCTGCAGCGCCGCCTCGGGATCACCACCGTGTACGTGACCCACGACCAGACCGAGGCGATGACCATGGGCCACCGCGTCGCCGTGCTCGACCGCGGCGTGTTGCAGCAGGTCGGGACGCCGCGCGAGATGTACGACGCACCGGTCAATACTTTTGTCGCGGGCTTTATCGGCACGCCGGGGATGAACCTCTTCCGGGTCCCCGTGGACTCCTCCGGCATCCCCCAGCTCGACGGCTCGCCCGTGGAGAATGCCCATCCCGTTCGCAGCCGCAGCGAGGTCGTTCTCGGCGTCCGACCCGAATCGCTTGAGCTCGTCTCCGAGACGAGCCACGGCCTCGACATCCGGGTCACGCTCGTCGAGGAGCTCGGGCTCGAGGCCTACGTGCACGGCCGGGCGGTGGGCACGGCGGAGACCCTCGACGGCAAGGATTTCGTGGTCCGCACGAACCGTTCGAACAAGCCCTCGCTGGATGACGTCGTCCGTATCGCGCCCTCGCGCGCGCCGGGTTCCGTGCTGTTCTTCGATACCGAGACCGGCAGGCGGATCTCCGCGGACGACTAGCCCGCCGCCGGCCTCAGACGAGACCGCTACGGGGTCTCGATGACCGCCTCGACGTCCTCGAACCGCGGCTCGGCGGAGCCGACGCGGCCGACCGGGGGCTCCTCGCCGGCCTCAGCGAAGTTGTCGAGCGCCTCGACCAGCGCGCCGACGTGATGGGTGTCCATCTTCCCCACGACATCGGCGATGAGCCCGCGGCGCCGCTCGCTCACCTCGTCGACGATGGCTTGGCCCCGCTCGGTCACGGCGAGCGAGAGCCCACGCGTTCCCGATCCCGCGCGGGCGCGCTCGACGAAGCCGACGCCCTCGAGGCGGTCCACCATGCGGGTCACCGAACTCGGCGCGACGCCGAGTTCGTCGGCGAGCTGCGTCTGATTGTTGGCGGTGCCCCGCGAGATCACGAGGAGCGCGCGGAACTGCGCGAAGGTCACCGGAGAGGAGGACTCATCGAGACTGCGGGCCGACAGGGCCACGAGCAGGCGCGATGCCCGCAGGAACGCGTCGATCAGCTCCGCGCTCTCCTTCTCGCGGGCGGGCTGTTCTTCGCGGTTCGCGGCGTCCATGGTCTCGTACCGTTCCTTCTTCTCTCGGCCCGAGTTTCGTCCGGTTCTTCCGGATCGATTTCGGGCAGTCTCTTCTTCGGCTCTTCTTCGGGCAGTCGACGCGGCAGAGCAGACGGCCCGGCTCAGGTCCAGATGCTCACGCGGCGGTCTTCGGGAAGCCACATCTCGTCGTCCTCGGTGACCCCGAAGGCCTCGTAGAACGCGTCGATGTTCCGCACCACCTGGTTGCAGCGGAACTCCGGCGGCGAGTGCGGATCGATCGCGAGGCGGCGGATCGCCTCCTCGTCGCGCGTCTTCGCACGCCACACGACCGCCCAACTCTGGAACAGCCGCTGGATACCTGTGGCGCCGTCGATCTCCGGGGCGTCGTCGAGCGAGCCGCCCAGGGAGATCGCGTAGGCGAGCACGGCGATTCCGAGCCCGCCGAGGTCGCCGATGTTCTCGCCGATCGTGAACGCGCCGTTGACGTGGTGGGTCTCGGGGTCGAGCCCCTCTGGAGTCAGGGCGTCGTATTGCTCGATCAGCGCCGTGGTCTGCGCGGTGAACTCCTCGCGGTCGGCGTCGGTCCACCAGTTGTCGAGGTTGCCGTCGCCGTCGTACTGAGAACCCTGGTCGTCGAAGCCGTGGCCGATTTCGTGGCCGATGACCCCGCCGATACCGCCGTAGTTCATCGCATCGTCGGCGTCGGCGTCGAAGAACGGCGGCTGGAGGATCGCAGCGGGGAAGACGATCTCGTTCATCACCGGGTTGTAGTAGGCGTTGACCGTCTGCGGGGTCATGTGCCACTCGCCGGTGTCGACGGGCCCGCCGAGCTTGGAGATCTCGTAGTCGTGCTGGAACTCGGCGGCCCTGCGGACGTTGCCCGCGAGGTCGTCCGGAGCGACGACGAGGGCCGAGTAATCGCGCCACTTGTCGGGGTAGCCGATCTTGGGGACGAACTTCCCGAGCTTCTCGAGGGCGCGCTCGCGGGTCTCGGGGGTCATCCACTCGAGGTTCTCGATCGACTGACGGTACGCGGCGAGGATGTTGTCCACGAGCTCGGACATGCGCTGCTTGTTCTCCGGCGGGAAGTGCCGCTCGACGTACGCGCGCCCGACCTCTTCGCCGACCGCGCCCTCGACGAGCGCGACCCCGCGCTTCCAGCGGTCCCGGATGGTCTCAGCGCCGGACATGATCTTCCCGACGAACTCGAAGTTGGCCTCGACGTACTCCTCGGGGAGCACCGCGATCCGCTCCGAGACGACGCGCCAGCGCGCCCAGTCCTTCCACAACTCGAGATCCTCGCCGGACCACAGCAGCGCGGCGGAGGTAAAGAACGAGGGCTGCGAGAGGATCACCCGGTCGAAGCTATCGGCGCTGCCGCCGAGCTCGGTGATCCACGCGTGCCAGGGGAAGCCGGGGGCGATCTCGGGGAGCTGCCCGTAGGCGGTCGGGTTGTAGGTCTTGACGGCGTCCCGCGACGCCACCACGTCCCAGTGCCCCGAGGCGATCCGCGATTCCAGGTCGACGATCGCGTCGGCCCTTCGCTTCGCCTCGTCCGCGTCACCCGCTAGGCCGACCATCTCGAGCATCCGCGCGACGTGTGCGCGGTAGGCTGCGAGCACCTCGCGGTGGCTCTCGGCGCGGTAGTACGACTCGTCGGGGAGGCCGATGCCATATTGGAGCAAGTAGACCGCGTAGCGGCTCGAATCCCCGGCGTCGTTGGATACGTAGGAGCCGAAGAGGCCGCCGACGCCGCGGCGCTCGAGCGTGGCGAGGGCGACGCCGAGGGCATCCGAATCCGTGGCGGCGTCGATGAGCTCGAGGTCCGGATCGAGCACTGCGAGCCCGCGTTCGGCGATGGTGTCGGTGTCCATGAACGAGGCGTAGAGCGCGCCGATCGTCGAATCCTTCGGTGCCTCCGTGATGATGTCGCGGACCTGCTCCTCGGCGGAGTCCCGCAGCGCCGTGAACGCGCCGTCCTGGCCGCGATCCGCGGGGATCGTGTGCGAATCGATCCAGCCCCCGTTGATGTGCATGTAGAAATCGTCCTGCGGCCGCACGTCCTCGGACTTGTGGGCGAGATCGAGGCCCGATCGCCGTTGCTCGCCGGCGGGGTTCGCGATGGAATTCTCTGTGCTCATACCCATCAGCCTACGTATCACGTTCGTGACGAGTGGGAATGTTGTTATTAAGAGATGCTTGTGTGACTCCAGTGTATTACTGCATACTGGGGCGCATGTATGTTTCGCGCCAGCGCGGCGGTCCCCGGGGACTCGCCCTCCTGTCCATCGGTGCCCTGTTCGCTGTCGCCGTCCTGGTGGCTGCGCTGCTCGCCGTCACTAACGCCAACACGAACGTCCGCAACCTCGCCTCGCCCAGCGATTACATCTCGTCCGACCTCGTGGGCAAACCGCAGGGCGTAGATGCCGCGAATTGGCAGCACCCCGGCGAGAACTCCGTGAACTGGAAGGCCGCCGCCGCGGGCGGCAAGAGCTTCGCGTTCATCAAGGCCACCGACGGCACGAGCGACGGGAACGAGCACTTCTCGGACGATTTCGAGGGCGCCCGCTCGGCCGGGATCAAGGTCGGCGCCTACCACAAGGCGCACCCGGCGATGGATCCCATCGCGCAGGCGGATGCTCTCTCGGACGCCGTGATCGAAGAGGGTGGCGACCAGCTCCCGCCGGTCCTCGACCTCGAGCTCGAAGAGGGCCTCTCGCCCTCGCAGCTCGCGGACTGGACCCGGTCGTTCATGGAGCGCACCAAGGAGAAGACCGGCCGCACGCCGATCATGTACACCTACAAGTCCTTCTGGCTCGTCCAGATGGGCAACACCAAGGAGTTCTCGGAATACCCGCTGTGGCTCGCCGAGTATCGCCAGGAGTCGCCGACCGAGCCGTTCGTCGGCGGCTGGAAGTCGTGGACGTTCTGGCAGTACGCCGGGAACGACGGCGCCGCGGACGGCTTCTCCACGCCCGTCGACCTCAACGTCTTCAATGGATCGAAGTCCGAGCTCGAGGCCATGGCCGGGCCCGTCGGCAACGGCGCCTCGGACACCAAGGCACCCGACACCTCGGGCGGCAATTCGGAGAAGGGCACCGGCGATTCGGGCACCGAGTCCGGAACGAACGGCTCCGGCACGGGCACCGGCACCGAGTCCGGCACCGGCACCGGCACCGGCACCGGCAACGAGTCCGGGGCCAAGCCCGTGTCCCTCACCATCCCCGACATGCCGCTCCCGCCCGGCGTGCTCCCCAAGGGAATAACGCTCCCGCTCACGATCGTGCTGCCGACGACCGTAACCTCGGGTTCCTCGGGCTCGACCGGCGGCTCGACGGGCGCCCGCTCGGACCTCGCGTGGATCTCGGGCCTGCTCCGCGGCCTCCCCTCCGAGGTGCTCAAGTCGATCTCGTTCAAGTAGGGGCTCGCTCCGCGGGGCGGGTGGAGGCCCTACGACGCCGGCTCCGCCGGCGGCGCGGCCGGGTAAGCGGCGAAGACCTCGGTCTCGTCCTCCCGGCCGCGCAGCACCACCTTCTCCATCTGTTCCCAGTGCTCCCGCTCGGCGGCAGCCGCAGAGTTCCCGGTCAACGCGCCGAGGGTACGCCCGGAGGCGAGCGGACGCGCAGGGTCCCGCTTCGCCAGCTCGGACAGGCGCGCGCTCTCGTTCACGGGATCGCCGATCACGGTGTATTCGAAGCGCTCGATGGCGCCGACGTTCCCCGCGACCACCGAGCCGAAGCCCACGCCGATCCCCGCGGACAGGTCGGGCACTTCGGCGCGTAGGCGGTCGGCGATGTCCCGCGCTGCACCGAGCGCCGCCGCTGCCGGGTCGTCGAGCGGCAGCGGCGCCCCGAAGATCGCGAGCACGGCGTCGCCCTCGAATTTGTTGACGAGCCCACGCCGCTCCTCCACCGCCCCGACCACGACGGCGAAGAACGCGTTGAGCACGTCGACGACCTCCCCCGGCGGACGGTTCACGGCGAGGGTCGTCGAGCCGATGACGTCGACGAACACCACCGCGACGGTCTTCTCGGTCCCGCCGAGCTCCGGATCGGTGGACAGCGCGGCCGCGGCGACGTCGCGGCCGACGTGCCGTCCGAACAGATCGCGAATGTGTTCGCGCTCGCGGAGGCCGGCGACCATGTCGTTGTATCCGCCCTGGAGGTCGCCGAGCTCCGTGCCGTCGTAGACCACGAGATCCTCGCCGAGGTCGCCAGCGGCCACCCGACGCATCCCGTGCCGGACGCTGCGCAGCGGATCGACGATGGCGCGCGAGGACAGGATCGTGAGCAACAGCCCGGTCGACAGCGCGATGACGGTGAGGACGAGCACCGAGACGAACTGGTCGAGCTTGGTGATCTCGTCGAAGACGAGCCCGAAGAGCAGCACGAGGATGATCCCCATGAGCGGGATCCCCGAGCCCAGCACCCAGAAGAGCACGGCCCGCGGGCCGACGCCGCCGCGCCGCTTCCGGCGGAAGCCCGCCGAGATGAGCTGGGCGCTCACGGGCCGCAGCGCGAACTCCGACAGAAGGTAGGAGGCCGCGACCACGACGGAGCCGCTCATTACGACCACGAAGAACACCTTGGGGATCACGGCCGGGTCGGCGATCCCGTAGCAGATGGTGAACAAGATGGTGGCGCCGATCCACATCGCCGCCTGCAGGCGGACGAGCGACCACGGAACGCGCGCCGAACGCTTCGCATCGCGCCGGGTGGGCGTGTCCCCCCGGTTCGCCCACGCGAGCACGCGCACCACCGAGGTCGTCCCCCACAGGATCCCCACGACGAAGGCGCTCGCCACGTAGATCGGCAGCGCGATGAAGTTGACCCACCACATGTCGCCTTGGAGCAGCGAGGGTGAGGGGATGCCGACGAGACTCAGCCCCACGGCGCACAGCGCCCCGACGAAATTCGACACGACGATCGAGAGCGTGAGCAGCACCTGGATGCGCACGCGCCGCATGAGCCTTCCCTCGCTCTGCGACCCGAGAAGGGCCGAGCCGAAGTCGGGGCGGGATCTATCTCGTCGCGAGGTCACCGCCCCAGTGTGGCATCAGCGGGGCGCGCCGGGCCGCGAATTGCGGCGGACCAGCGCGGCGATCCCCCGCCAGCCATAGAAGAGGATCGCGAGGGCGATGGCCGCGACGATCATGAACGACCAGTGCGGGATCTTCCCGGTGGCGAGCCCGCGGATGATCATCCCGAGCACGAGGGTGCCGGCCCACACGGCGGTCGCGGCTCGCGCCGTCAGCGCCGATGCGCCGGGGGCGGAACGGACGAACGCCTCGCGGGCGATCCATGTGACGAGCAGTGCGACGAGGAACGGCCACGCGGTTCCGGCGATGCCTGCGACGCCCGTGGACTCGCCGTGGGCGCCGCGGCCGAAGATCGCGAAGAGCACCACCGCGACGATGTCGACGGGCAGCGCCCACCACAGGATCGGCTCGGGCCGGTTCCTCCCGGTTTCCGGGCGCGGGTCGCTCGTCTCGCTCATCGCCTGGGTCCCTCCTGGTCTGTGCGGGCGTCGGGCGTGCTGTCGTCCGTGTCGGCCCGCCTCCGGGTCGCGATTCTATTCGTGTGACGGCCGGCGGCGCGCTCGCCGCGCGTCGGCGAGTAGGTCCGCCCCTTGAACGGCCAGCGCTCCGGATGCGCCGCGGCCGCACCGCCCGAGGGCAGGGCGGCACCGGCGCCGACGGTGGAACCGGAACGCTCGGAGCCCTTGCCGCCGGCGGGACCCTGTGCACCCGGGCGCGCCTGGGAGTGCTCGCCGCCGCGCTCGCCCGCGCGCCCGGTGCCGGAATCGACTTCGGCGTCGGCCTCGTCGAGGTCCGGGTCGATATCGGTCGCGTGGCGATAGAAGAGGAAGAACAGCACCCAGCCCGCGACGGCGATGAGGAAGTAACTCACGACGCGGTAGACGAACACCGTCGCGAGTGCGAGGTTCGCCGTCATCCCGCCTGCGGTGAGCGTACCGATGAGCGTGAGCTCGACCGTCCCCAGTCCGCCCGGGGTGACGGGCACGGAGGCGACGGCCTTGCCGGTCACGTAGGCGATGGCGAAGCCGCCGATCGAATGGTGCGCGCCGACCGCCTCCGCGGAGGCCCACAGACAACCGATGTCGGCGACCCAGTTGAGCAGCGACCACGCGAAAGCGGAAGCGAGGTGACGGCGGCTGAGGTCGACCGCATCGGCCTGGTCGATGATCGAGCGGACGCCCTCGGCGCCGGTGTCCTCCGGCTTCTTGCGGCGTCGGTTGAACCAGTGGAGGGCGCTCATCACGACGCCCTCGATGCGGTCGGGGTGGCGCGCCGCCCACTGGACGCCGAAGATCACGGCGAAGAGCGCGATCGCCGACCCCGCGAGGAGGAACGGGTTGGATACCGCACCGACCAGGAAGAAACCGATGATCGCGAGGATGACGATGCCGATCGTCGACAGCACGCCCGAGATGATGAGCTGCCATGAGGCGATGACTCGGGTAGCGCCCCACTGGCGGGTGCGGCGGTAGGTGAGCGTCGCGGAGAAGACCTGGCCGCCGGGGATCGAAGTGGCGATGGCATTCGAGGCGAAGATCAGCCCCACGCTGTCCCAGTA
>NZ_DAINST010000020.1:23568-37658 GCF_036741115.1 Dietzia sp. | reverse complement strand
CCCATCGGCGCCCGCGCGGCGGCTACTTTCGCAGCGCCGATTCCGAACGCCACGCCTTCTCGAGCACCTCGGCCCGATCGATCCCGCGCTTGAGGGTCTTGCCCGTGGCGCCCTTGGGCAGCGCATCGACGAACTGGATGAGCCGCGGCACCTTGTACGCCGAGAGGCGCTCGCGGCACAGCGCCTCGAGCTCCTCCGGCGCGGGCTCGAGTCCCGGGGAGACGGCGACGATCGCGGCGATCTCCTCGCCGTACTTCTCGTCCGGCACTCCGATCACGGCCGCGTCGAGCACGGACGGATGCTCGTGCAAGATGTTCTCGACCTCGGTGGGGTACACGTTGTATCCGCCGCGGATGATCATGTCCTTGACGCGGTCGACGATCTTGAGGTTCCCCGCGGCGTCGCGGACGCCGATATCGCCGGTACGGAACCAGCCGTTCTCATCGAGGGCGGCGGCGGTGTCGGCGGGCCTGTTCCAGTACCCCGCCATGATCTGCGGGCCACGGAGGAAAATCTCCCCAGGCTCGTCGGTGCCGAGGACGGACCCGTCGAAATCGCGGAGCTCGAGCTCGATGCCGTCGACGGTGGTGCCCACGTAGCCGACGCGGCGTTCGCCGTCAGGACTGGAAAAGGTTCCCATCGCGGCGGTTTCGGTGAGCCCGTAGCCCTCGAGGACGGTGACCCCGAGGTCGTCCTCGAAGCGTGTGATGATCGACTCCGGCAGGGGCGCCCCGCCCGAGACGACGTGCTCGAGGCTGGCGAAGTGTTCGGGGCCGACGCCTTCTTCTTTCGCCTGGTGGAGAAGGAACATCCACATCGTGGGGACGCCGAGCATCACGTTGAGCTCGTTCTCGGGGATCATCGCGAGCTGTCCTTCGAGCGTGAGCGGGTGCAGCAGCGTGAATGAGCCGCCGGCGCGGAAAGTAGGGAGCATGCCCGCGACCTGGCCGAAGCAGTGGAATAGCGGGAGCGCGGTGCCGACGCGAGCGCCGGCATGCATCCCCGAGGTCGCGACCGCCGAGCTCGTGGCGGCGGCGAGTCCGCCCACGGTGAGCTGCGCGCCCTTCGGCTTGCCCGTGGTGCCCGAGGTGTAGAGCAGGGCGGCGAGCTCGTCTGGTGCGCGGTCGACGGGAAGGTCCGAGGGGTTTGCCGCAGCCGGATCGAGCGCGGCGGGATCGGCGTCGGAGGGGAGGAGCTCCACGAGCGTGACGCCGGACTTCGCGCATGCCTCGGCGAGCGCCGGCCCGTTCTCGTGCCAAGCGATGGCGAGCGTCGCGCCGGAATCGGTGAGGAGGTACTCGAGCTCCTCCGCCGTGGCCATGGTGTTCGCCGCGACGATGGCGCCGCCCGCAGCCTGGACGCCCATGTAGGCGACGACATACGCATCGACCGAGGGCGCGGACAGGAGCGCGCGGTCGCCGCGGCCGAGGCCGAGGTCCCGGAGCTTCGAGGCGTAGGCGAGGCAGAGGTCGCGGAGCTCCGCATACGACGTGGTCTCCGGGCCGTGCCGGAGGGCGGCGGCGTCGGGGGTTTCGGCGGCGTGGGCGGCGATGTCGTCGAACAGGTTGGGCATTGCGGCCTCCGGGTGGGGATCGGGGGAGTTGGTGGAGTCGAGTATCCCTGAAGTTTGAGACGTGGGTCACACTTTCGGCGGAGTCGCCGTTTGCCGGGATGGAAGCGAGGGCGGAGGCGGCCCTTTTCCGCGGGAACCATGCACTTTCTGTCGATTTCGGCGCTGATCGGCCCGGAAATCGACAGAAAGTGCATGCTTCGGCAGGAAGTGCATGGTTCGCGGCGGCTAACGATTGGCGACTGGCGACTGTGGCCGCCGGGCGCGACCGAAATGCGCAGGACCCCCGCCGTGCGGCGGGGGTCCTGCTGGTCTGTGGCTGTCCGCGGACTACTTCGTGTTGAGCTCGAGGCCCGGGTGTGCGGCGAGCACTTTGTCGATCGGCACCACGGAGAGCGAGGGCTTCACGCCCGCCGCGTCCGCGTGGTTCGTGGCGGAATCGCAGTTCCGCTCGCCGGCGACGTTCGAGGCGCTCGAGATGCCGAGCGCGCGATCGCCGGAGAAAACCACGCCGCCCGAATCGCCCGGGAGCGCGCAGAGGTCGATGGTGAACGCGTTGTCGATGGTGCGCTGGCCGGCGACGTCGATCTTCGTGTCGGCCTGCGTGATCTTCCCGCACGAGTACCCGGTGCGCGAGCCCATCTTGCAGGCCACCTGGCCGACGACCGGAGCCGCGGTGCCCGTGATGCCCTGTGTCGAGCCGTTCTCGCCGCCCACGAGGTTATTGGCGAAACGGGAGGCCTGCGAGTCGTCGACCTTGATCAGTGCGGAGTCGATGCCCTCGCGCTGAGTCTCGGTGAACGTGCCGAATTCCTGGTTGTTGGGGAACGCCGCGCGGACGTTGTCGTTGCGGTTGCAGTGCGCCGCGGTGATCACGACGGGCTTGCCGTCCAGGGTTCCGTTGAAGCCGGTGGAGCACTCGAGCTGGCCGAGCGCGATCTTCGACTCATACGCGGTGCCGCCGACGACCGGATCGCCGGCCGGTGCCGCCTGCGTCTGTGCCGTCGCCTCGGGCGCGCCCTCGGTGCCCCGGCCCTCGGCCGGGGTCGACGGATCATTCGTATCCGGCGTGGGCTCGGGGTCCGGCTGCGGCACGAAAGCCTGCAGAGAGCCGAAGGGGTTGGCGTTGGGGTCCTCGCCGTTCGCGTTCTGGCCGAGGAGCTGGTTGATGATGGTCATCGCCTCCGGCGGGACGAGCCCGGCCAGCGAGCTGGCACCGTTCGGCGCTGCGGGGGTCTGTTCCCCGGCACCCTCGTCCGCCTTGTCTCCGGCCTGATCGCCGGTGGTCCCGGGCTGCTCGGCGCCCTCCTGAGTCGCGCCCTCGCCGAGGCCCTGGACGGCGCCGGTCGAGGGATCGGAGCCCTCGGCGCTCTTGTTCGCGCCACCGTCGCCCAGACTCCCCAGCGGGGAGGTGTCGTTCGCCGGGCTCGGCGCGTTGAGCGTGTTGATCTGCGCGAGGCCGCGCAGCGCGGAGGTGAGGTTCCCGATCTCGGCCTCGGTGCCGCCGTCGGTGGTGACGACGACCTGCCCCTTGTTGGGGTCGGCCTGCACGGACTTGACGATCTGTCGCTGAGCCTCGGGGAGCCCGTCGATCACAGCCTGGACCTGATCCTGGCGCTCGCCGAGATCGGAGACGGAAAGCGCGACGTCCTTGACCTGGAAGCCGGCGGCCTTCGCCGCATCGCGGAGCTTCGCGGCGTCGGCCGGCGCATCGCCCTTCGCCGCCCCGTCCTTCGCGTCGGGGAACACGGTGGCGACGCCCACGACGCCGTCACCGCCCTGGTTGAGCCAGACGCCACCGAACACGTCGTCGAAGGTGCGCTTCCAGTCGCCGGCCTTCTCGCCGAGTGTCGCGGCGGTCTGCGCCTGCTCGAGGAACTGCTCGGGCGTGATCCCGAGGTCACGCTGCAGCGCCTCGGTGAGGTTCGCCGCGACCGAGATCGCATCGGCGGTCTGTAGTGCCTCCGGCGGCGCGGCGGGGATCGCCGTGCCGTCCGCGGTGTTGTCGACGGAGTCGGTGGAGAGGTGCGGCACCAGTGTCGTCGTCACGGCGCCGGCGATGCCGAGCGCCGCGACGGCCGCGACCGTGCCGATGGTCGAGCGAATGCGCATGTTCTGCACGTCCTTCGTGTCGTGGCCGGTAAGCCGGCCTGCTCTGTCTGCCTTGTGCCTTCGAGTGAGGTGCGGGTACGGACCCGATTCCCGATGCGAGCTGGGAACCCGGCGCCGCCCCCGAACGAACACGGACCACGTAATTCCGACTTTGTAAGTTGGTACACGTGATGCTTGTGTGACAGTTGTGACTCAGGTTAGACCGCCCCGACGGCAATTGCCAGCGAGACACGTGGTACACGTGTGAAAACTTTGAACCCTTCTTGCGGGCCCCGCCGCCCGCCGTTATTTCCATGCTTGAGTCTCCTGCACGCAAGAATGTGTGTGAGTTGCGCCACATGGGGAATGGAATCCGCCAGACTCCGGTTGTACGAGGCGGTAAAGATGAGTCGAAGGCGCTCAGGGCGGCGGAAAATGGTCGCCCTCCGGTGGCATCATGGGCGAGGGCCCAGAGAAGGCGGCCGGTAACTGAGTCCGAGTAACTCAATCTTCCCGGCGGCACGGCCCGCCGAACGAAACAGAACTTAGAACATCAAGACACACCAGGAGGAAATACATATGTCCCGTGCAGTGGGTATCGACCTCGGCACCACCAACTCGGTGGTTGCCGTCCTTGAGGGCGGCGAGGCCAATGTCATCGCCAACGCGGAGGGCTCGCGGACCACGCCGTCCGTCGTCGCCTTCGCGAAGAACGGCGAGGTGCTCGTCGGCCAGCCGGCGAAGAACCAGGCGGTCACCAACGTCGACCGCACCATCCGCTCGGTAAAGCGCCACATCGGCGCCGACTGGAAGTCCAGCGATATCGACGGCAAGCAGTACACGGCGCAGGAGATCTCCGCCCGTATCCTGCAGAAGCTCAAGAGGGACGCCGAGGCGTACCTGGGCGAGGACGTCACGGACGCGGTCATCACCGTGCCCGCCTACTTCAACGACGCCCAGCGCCAGGCCACCAAGGACGCCGGCCAGATCGCGGGCCTCAACGTGCTCCGCATCGTCAACGAGCCGACCGCGGCGGCGCTCGCCTACGGCCTCGACAAGAGCGATGACGACCAGACGATCCTCGTCTTCGACCTCGGCGGCGGCACGTTCGACGTCTCGCTCCTCGATATCGGCGAGGGCGTCGTCGAGGTCCGGGCGACCTCCGGCGACAACGAGCTCGGCGGCGACGACTGGGACCAGCGCATCGTCGACTGGCTCGTCGAGAAGTTCAAGGCGCAGAACGGCATCGACCTCACCAAGGACAAGATGGCCATGCAGCGCCTGCGCGAGTCCGCGGAGAAGGCGAAGATCGAGCTGTCCTCGAGCCAGTCCACGTCGATCAACCTGCCGTACATCACGGTGGACGCGGAGAAGAACCCGCTGTTCCTCGACGAGACGCTCTCGCGCACTGAGTTCCAGAAGATCACGCAGGACCTCCTCGATCGCACGCGTAAGCCGTTCCAGGCCGTCATCAAGGACGCCGGCATCTCGGTCTCCGACATCGACCACGTGGTCCTCGTCGGCGGCTCGACCCGTATGCCCGCCGTCACCGACCTGGTCAAGGAGCTCACGGGCGGCAAGGAGCCCAACAAGGGCGTCAACCCGGACGAGGTCGTCGCCGTCGGCGCCGCGCTGCAGGCCGGCGTCCTCCGCGGCGAGGTCAAGGACGTGCTGCTCCTCGACGTCACCCCGCTGTCCCTCGGCATCGAGACCAAGGGCGGCGTGATGACCAAGCTCATCGAGCGCAACACCACCATCCCGACCAAACGCTCGGAGACCTTCACCACCGCTGAGGACAACCAGCCCTCCGTGCAGATCCAGGTCTTCCAGGGTGAGCGCGAGATGGCCGCGCAGAACAAGCTGCTCGGCTCCTTCGAACTCGCCGGTATCGCCCCGGCGCCCCGCGGTGTCCCGCAGATCGAGGTCACCTTCGACATCGATGCCAACGGCATCGTCCACGTGACGGCGAAGGACAAGGGCACCGGCAAGGAGAACACGATCATTATCCAGGACGGCTCCGGCCTGTCCAAGGAGGAGATCGACCAGATGGTCTCCGATGCCGAGGCGCACGCCGAGGAGGACAAGAAGCGCCGCGAGGAGGCGGACGTCCGCAACCAGGCGGAGTCGACCGTTTACCAGGCCGAGAAGTTCGTCAAGGACAACGAGGACAAGATCGCGGCGGACAAGAAGGAGACCGTGGAGTCCGCGGTCGCCGAGGTCGGCACGGCGCTCGAGGGCTCCGATCTCGAGGCCATCAAGTCGGCCGTGGAGAAGGTCAACACCGAGCTCCAGGCGATCGGCACCGCGATGTACGAGGAGCAGGCCGCGCAAGAGGGCGCCGGTGAGTCGGCCGAGGACGACGGTGTCGTGGACGCCGAGGTCGTCGACGACGAGTCCGACGACTCCTCGAAGGACGCCAAGTGACCGCAGGGTCGGGCCAGCCGGGTACCGAGGCGCAGGACGGCGGGGCGGACGCCCCCGTCGATCCTGCGGTGGATCCCACGGCTGCGGCCCAGGGCGGTGCAGGTGCAGGAACCGATACGGAAAGCGAAGCGGGTATGACCGCGGACGAAGCGATCGACGTCGAGGTCGAGGATTCGGCGCTCGGTGATCCTTCGGATGCCGACGCCCCGAACGACGAGGTGGCCGCGCTCACCGAGGACCTCAAGCGGGTCTCGGCCGAGTACGCGAACTACCGCCGCCGCGTGCAGCGCGAGCAGCAGTCGGCAGTGGCGGGGGCCAAGGCCTCCGTCCTGTCCGGGCTCCTCGAGATCGCCGACGAGCTGGGCATGGCCGCGCAGCACGGCGACCTCACCGAGGGTTCGGCGCTGAGCAAGTTCAACGACAAGTTCTTCGCCGTCCTCGGCTCCCAGGGCGTCGAGGAGTTCGGCGAGGAGGGTGACGAGTTCGACCCCTCGATCCACGAGGCGGTCCAGGACCTCTCCTCCGGCGGCGAGCCCAAGATCGCCACGGTGTATCGCAAGGGATACCGGGTCGGGGACAAGGTTCTCCGCAACGCGATGGTCGTTGTCGGCTCCTAGGAGCGAAGGCGCGAATCGCGGGAATCCCATCGATGGTCCCGGCAGGGGAGCGGCCCTACCGCTTTCCCGCCGGGACCATTTCGTTAGTTAGATCATTAGAGTCGAGACAAAAGCATTAGCAGAAGTAGAGCAAGCGTGATCACGAAGCATCACCACACACGAGAACGAGAGGAACGAGAAGGGGGTATCGAATGAGCCAGAGCGAATGGGTGGATCGGGACTACTACGCGGATCTCGGCGTCTCCAAGGACGCGGATCAGAACGAGATCCGCAAGGCATATAGGAAGCTCGCCCGCGAATCGCACCCGGACTCGCACCCGGGCGACACGGCAGCCGAGGAGAAGTTCAAGAAGGTCTCCACCGCGTACGACGTGATCGGGGACGAGGCCAAGCGCAAGGAATACGACGAGATCCGGAGCCTCGCCGCGAGCGGCGGCTACGGGTACGGCGGCCGCGGCGGATTCGGCGGCCATGCCGGAGCCGGAGGTGCAGCCGATTTCGACGTCTCCGACCTGTTCGGCGCTGCCGGCGCAGCCGGAGGTGCCGGGGGCGCCGGAGGGTTCGGTGACATCTTCGGCGGACTGTTCAACGGCGGCGGCCGGGGCGCGTCCCCCGGCGGTCGGGCGAGCAACCGCGGGGAGAACATCGAGACGTCGGTGACCATCGGGTTCCGCGACGCGGCGCTCGGCAAGCCCGTGGAGATCTCGTTTACGGCGCCGTCAACCTGTAATACCTGTAGCGGCAGCGGGGCGCGTCCCGGCACCTCGCCGCGCACGTGCAGGACGTGCCAGGGCGCCGGGTACATCAATCGGAGCCAGGGGCCGTTCGGCTTCTCGGAGCCGTGCCCGGAGTGCGGCGGCGCCGGAACCGTGATCGACGATCCGTGCCCGGAATGCCGCGGCGAGGGAACGACGATGCGGACCCGGCACTTCACCGTGAAGATCCCCGCGGGGATCGAGGACGGAAAGCGGATCCGGCTGTCCGGCAAGGGGCAGGCGGGCTTCCGCGGCGCGCCGGCGGGCGATCTGTTCGTCACTGTCCACGTGCGCCAGGACAAGGTGTTCTCACGCGACGGCAACGACTTGCTGCTCGACGTCCCCGTGTCGTACCCCGAGCTGGTCCAGGGAACGAAGGTGTCGATCCCGACCCTCGAGGGCCGGGTCACGGTCAAGGTCCCGGAGAACTCGAAGGACGGGCAGGTACTCCGCGTCCGAGGCCGGGGGATCGCGCCGGCCAAGGGCGCGACGGGCGCACTGCGCGCGACTCTCCGGGTCGCGATGCCGCCGAAGGGCGCGGCAGAGAAGGAACTCGCCGCGTACGCGGAGGCGCTCGAGGCGTCCGGCTTCGATCCGCGATCGGGTTGGCCGGGTGCGTGATGAGGGTTCCGAATCCCGACGAGCTCCGGCCGGACGACGCCGTGCTGGTGATCTCCGTGGCCGCCGAGCTCTCGGGTCTACACGCGCAGACGCTGCGTACCTATGACCGACTGGGGCTCGTGATCCCCGAGCGCACCAGCGGCGGCGGGCGGCGCTACACGCTCCGCGACGTCGCGCTGCTGCGCGAGGTCCAGCGGCTCAGCCAGGAAGAGGGGATCAACCTCGCGGGCATCAAGCTGATCATCGAACTGCGTCGGCAGCTCAGCGACGCGCAAGCCGCACTCAGCGAGGCCCGCGAGGAGCTCGGCCGCATGTACGAGGCGGCCCGGCGGGTCGACCGCGCGACTCGCGGCGGCCCGCGCGGGGAGCTCGTCCACGTGCCCCGCTCGACCCAAGTCGTGCTGTGGCGACCGCGGAACGAGCGCGATTCGGACGGCGAACGAGATAGCGGAGACGGGCGCGGCACGGGGCGCGAGGGTTATCCGGGCGGCAATTTGCGGGCCGAGGCGAACCCCGCGCGGCGCGTATCCTCGCGGCCATGAGCGCACAGGAATACGACCTTCTCGTGATCGGATTCGGTAAGGCCGGAAAGACCGTCGCCATGGGCCGGGCGAAAGCGGGCGACCGGGTGGCCCTTGTGGAGAAGTCCCCGGACATGTACGGCGGCACGTGCATCAACGTCGGCTGTGTGCCGACCAAGACCCTGCTCACCGACGCGCACCTGCATTCGGCCGTCAAGACGATCGCGGCGGGGGGGCGTCGGAGACGAGGGCGCCGACGGCGCCGCCCTCACCGCAGCCCAGGACCGCCGGGACACGCTCATCGCCAAGCTCAACGCGGTGAACAAGAAGCTCGCCGACGACGCGGGGGTCACCGTGATCGACGGCGATGCGGCCTTCACCGGTCCACACACCGTCGAGGTCACGGGCGGGCCGGACCGGCTCACGCTCACGGCGCCGACCATCATCATCAACACCGGTTCGGTCCCGGTTCGCCCCGACCTGCCGGGAGTCGACGGGCCCAGGATCCTCGACTCCACGCTGGTCCAGCACGTCCCCGATCATTCGCGCCGGCTCGCCGTCATCGGCGGTGGGCCGATCGGCCTGGAGTTCGCGACGATGTTCGAGCAGTTCGGCACCTCCGTTACCGTGCTCGACCACTCCCAGGAGTTCCTCGGCCGCTTCGACCGCGACGTGGCCGAGCAGGTGCGTGCGGACCTCGAGAAGCTCGGGATCACGATCGTCTCGGGGGTGGACGTGACCGGCTTCTCCTCGGCGGACGACTCGGTCACCGTCTCCTACGACGGGGCCGAGGGCGGCACCGAGCTCGAGGCGGACTACGTGCTCCTCGCCACCGGCAGGCGCCCGGCGACCGACGGACTCGGCCTCGACGCCGCCGGCATCGACACCACGGATCGGGGAGCGGTGCGGGTCGACGAGCACCTGCGCACGAGCGTCGAGGGCGTCTACGCCGCCGGCGATGTCAACGGCGGGCCGCAGTTCACCTACGTCTCGTTCGACGACCACAGGATCGTCCTGTCCTCGGCGTGGGGCGATGGTTCGCGCACCACCGAAGGGCGGATCATCCCCTCGACCACGTTCCTCGCCCCGCCGCTGTCGCAGGTGGGCATGGGCGAGGACGAGGCGCGCGCGGACGCAGAGTCCCGCGGGCGCACGCTCGAGGTGCGGAAGAAGAACATCGCGGACATCCCGATCATGCCGCGGCCGAAGATCCTCGCGGAGCCGGAGGGCGTCGCGAAGTTCCTCGTCGACGCCGAGGACGACCGCATCCTCGGATGCGTCCTCTACTGCGTGGACTCGCAGGAGCTCATCAATCTCGTCACGGTCGCCATGAGCAACGGCCTTCCCGCCTCCGCGCTCGGCTCGGCGATCTACACGCACCCGAGCAGCTCCGAGGTGTTCAACGCGTTGCTCGCGTAGCGTCGGGGCGAGCAGGGAGGCCGGGACCCTGGACGGGGCCTCGGATCAAACCCCAGACGAGGCCCCACGAATCGAGGAGGTCGGCATGCGCATCGCCGCAGCACAGGTACTCACGGGCGCGGATCCCGCACGGAACCTCGACGTCATCCGCGAAAAGGTCCGGGAGGCCGCCGAGCAGGGGGCGCGCGTCGTCGCGTTTCCCGAGGCCAGCATGCGCGCGTTCGGGAAAGGGCCGCTCGACGAGGTCGCCGAGGAACTCGACGGGCCGTGGGCGAGCGTGCTCGCGGAGTCCGCGCGCGAGCACGGCGTACTCGTCGCGGCCGGGATGTTCCGGCCCTCGGGCGACGGCCGCGTGTTCAACACCTACCTCGTCACGGGGCCGGTGGGCGGCGGCCGCAATGTCCACCTCGGCTACGACAAGATCCACCTCTACAACGCCTTCGGTTTCCGCGAATCCGACACCGTCGCACCCGGCGAATCTACTTCTGTAGTAGAGGTCGATGGACTGCCCATCGGCTTCTCCGTCTGCTACGACATCCGGTTCCCCGGCCAATTCCTCTCCCTCGCCCATGACGGCGCACGGCTCACCATCCTCGGCGCGTCCTGGGGCTCCGGCCCCGGGAAGGTGGAGCAGTGGGAGTTGCTCGCCCGCGCCCGCGCACTCGACGCGACCACGCCGCTGCTCGCCGTGGGCCAGGCCGATCCCGCGTCGGTCGGCGAAGAAGCGTCGGGCTCGGCGCCCCGCGGAGTCGGGCACTCGCTGTTCGTGGGGGCCGACGGCGCTGTGCTCCGATCTGTGGGGGAGGCTCCCGAGCTGTTCTGCATCGACGTGGACACCGAGGCCGTCGACGACGTGCGCGGGAAGATCCCGGTGCTCTCGGGCGGCCGCATTACGGAGTAGCCCGGGTCGGCGCGCTCCGGGCTATGTCCCCGGAAGCGGATCGTGCTGGATGTTCTCCGGCGGCGCGCCGCGCGCGATGAGCGCCTTCTTCGTCGCCGAGATCATCTCCGGCGGGCCCGCGAGGATGATCTGCCGGTCGCCCCAGCCTCCGTACGCCGTTACGACCTTGTCGAGGCGGCCGTACGTGAACCGGTGGAGGGTCTGCGGGAACGGCTCGGCCCCCGAGGTGTCGAGCCACCACGGATCCTCGCGCTCCTCGGCGACGGGCTGCACCGTGAGCCACGGGCTGTGCGCCGACATCGAGACGAGCGAATGGAGATCGTAGAGCTCGCCCGGGTATCGGGCGCCGTAGAAGAGGTGCACGCGGGGGTTGTCGCCGAAGCGGGAGATGTCGAGGATCAGGCTGCGCACAGGGGCGATGCCCGTACCACCGGCGATGATGAGCACGTCCTGGTGGTCGCCGCGCACCAGCTGCGGAGGTTTGCCCGCTGCTCCCTCTCCCGGCGCCCGCGCCGGCGCAGGATTGCGCGCGATCTCGAGCTCGCCGAGCGGCGTGGAAAGCACCCAGCGGTCCCCGGGCGCGACCATCGCGACGAGCGCCGGGCTCAGCGTGCCGCCCTCGACCGCGCGCACGTGGAACTCGATCTGCCGCGCAGGGTTCGCCGGGATCGACGGGCTGAGCTTGCGCCACACCGCGTGCTTGTACGGGGTGAGGACGGACATGTACTGCCCCGGCAGGTAGTCCATGGGGACGTCGGTTAGCAGGCGCACCACCGCGAGGCCCCGCGTGGGGCGCTGGACGTCGACTACCCGCGCGCCGACGAGGAAGCGGTTCGCGCCGAGCTCCTCTTCTGCCTCGGAGGCGCCCGCGGCCAGGGCGCGGGCGATGATGTCGTAGAACTGGGTCTGCGTGCGCCCGAGCTCCTCGGTCCACTCCTTCCCCGCGACGTCGGCGAGCGCCTCGCGCATGGCCGCGCCGAACTCGGCGAACTGTTCCTCGGAGACTTGGTACTTCGCGAGGTCGAAGCCGAGATCGCGGAACAGCTCGAGGACTGCCTCGACGGCGGCGCGCTCGCCCGCGGACTCCTCGACTCTGGTGAGCGCGAGGCGATACAGGCGGACGAGGACCGTGTATTGCTCGTCGAGATCGCGTGGGAGCTCGGCACGGACCAGCGGCGACATGGTGGTGAGCCGCTGCTCGAGCGCGGTGCGTAGGTTCGGCTTCTTCTTCGTCGGCTCGCGGTAGGTGAGCTCCCGGAGCGCGAAGAGTGGCGGGAGCTGATCCAGCGGTGTGACCTGAGCTGCCATCGTTTCCTGCCTCCCTAATTTCCGAGAACGACCGAGATGCCGTCGCGGACCTCTTGTTCCGAGAGGTCGACGACCCCGAAGTCGCTGAGCCGCACCGCGTATGGAGCGGCGCCCTCGGGCACGCCGCTGTAGTCGAAGGTAAACGTACAGTGCCCGAGCGAGCCGTCCGAGTATACGAACGGCGACCGCGCGACAACCTCCGCGGACTGCCCCGAGAGGATCTCGACATCCCCGCCCACAGCCGGCTCGAGTGACGGCGGAACGTAGCAGGTCTCGTGGCCGCCGACGGCGACCGGCGAATCGATCTCGAGAACGCCCTGCGCCGAGATCCCACCGGAGCCCCCGGTCTCGCGCGGGACGATGAAGAGGATCGCCGCGACGACTAGCGCCACCACGCCCGCGCCCCCGAGCGCGATAAGGAGATTCCGCTTCCCCGTCGGCTGCGGGGGGAGCGAGGCAGGCGGGGCGCCCCAGGCCGGGGCGATGTTGCCGGCGGGAAAGACCGGTGTTGCCGGGGTGCCGGACGCGGACGGGGGAGCTATGTTCGGGGGGGAGCCTGACGACGCGGCCGCGTTCGGCGCGAAGCCTGACGGCGGGGCTGTGGTCGGGGCGTAACCCGCCGGGGGATAGACCGGTACAGGGCCGGGCTGCTGCACAGTGTCTTGGCCGCCGGGCGCACCGCTCGGCGCGCCTCCGGGTATTCCGACCTGCGGGGCCGGCGGCGCGGCCGGCCCGGCAAGCGCATAGCCGTAGACCCCGCCCGGCGCGAGATTCGGGGAGGCCGAGGGGCCCGGAACGGCGCTGGGGAAGCGCTGTGGGGGATCCCCCACGCGGTAGCTGCCGTTGGCGAGAGGCGGGTAGCTCATCGACATGGTCGGTCCTCGCCCCCTCCCGCAACGCCGGTACACCTTCGACCCTCAAGTCTAGTGCAGGGCGCCGGAGTCCCAGGATGATCTCGATTGGCTTATCTGTCCTTGCGGCGCTGGAAAGTGTTCACCTCATTTCCACTCATGGGTCTCTCAGACGTTCCACGGGCTCGTTAGCTTGGGGCGGTCAGCCCAGAGCCCCGATCCGGCGAAACCCGTTCGCTTCCGGACCGATTGATCGAGAAAGGCGCGTATATGCGTCCCTTTGCCCTGTCGAACGCCGCCCGCCGGCGAGCGTTCTCGGTTGGAGCCGCCGCGCTCCTCGTCGCGGCGGCGTCGCCCGCCGTCATTCCGCAAATTGCGCCTTCCGCCGCTGCGCAGGACGTCCCTACCGGCCCATACATCTCCGAGTACATCGAGGGAACGTCCCAGAACAAAGCCGTGGAGGTCTTCAACCCCGGCACCGAGCCGCTCGACCTCGCTGGCTACTCGCTCGCCGTCTACTCCAACAGCAGCGTAGAAGGGACGGAGATCCCGCTCACCGGCACGATTGCGCCGGGCGACGTGTTCACGGTCGGCAACTCGCAGGCCTCGTTCGCCGATCAGCTCGATCTGAAGACCGGTAAAGCTTCGTGGAACGGCGACGACGCGATCGTGCTCTTCTCGGGCGACACCGTCGTCGACTCCTTCGGCCAGGTGGGCACCGATCCGGGTACGGCCTGGGGATCGGGCTCGAGCTCGACCGTCGACAACACCCTGCGCCGCACGGGTGGCTTTCCCGACACCGTGATCGACGACGCCTTCGACCCGGCGAACGGTTGGGAAGGCGCGGGCAGGGACGCCTTCGACGACCTCGGCGTCGCGCCGGGCGGGAACACCGGCCCGACCGATCCGACGAATCCCACGGATCCCACGGACCCGACGGATCCCGCCGCGTGCGAGGACCCCGCCGCGACCATCGGCAGCGTCCAGGGCTCGACCGATGACTCCCCGGAAA
>NZ_DAINST010000020.1:0-23558 GCF_036741115.1 Dietzia sp. | reverse complement strand
GGAAGACCGTGACCATCCAGGGCATCGTGACCGGCACGTTCCAGCAGGCCGGCAGCCTCGACGGCTACTACATCCAGGACGCGGGCGACGACGACGCCGCGACCTCGGACGGCATGTTCGTCTACGCCCGCGGCGGCGATGCCCGCGCGGTCGGCGACACGGTCCGCGTACAGGGCAAGGTCTCCGAGTACTACGGCAACACGCAGGTCACGCAGTCCTCCGTCGAGGTGTGCGGCACCGGCGCCGAGCTCCCCGCCCCGGCGACCGTCGGGCTCCCGCTGGACCCCGCGAAGACCGAGGCCCTCGAGAACATGCGGGTCCAGCTCGCTTCGGGCGTGATCAACGAGGCGTACGACTACGACCGCTACGGCGAGCTCGTCCTCGGCTCGAAGCGCCACGAGCAGCCGACCAACCGCTACGCACCGGGCAGCGACGAGGCCAAGGCGCTCGCGGCGGAGAACGCGGCCGACTCGATCACCCTCGACGACGGCCTCGGCATCCAGAACCCCAACCCGCTGCGCGGCCCGAATGGCGAGGACTACTCGGCGCAGAACCGGTTCCGCATCGGCGACACGGTCAAGGACGCCACGGGCGTGCTCAACTACTCGCACGACGCCTGGCGCATCCAGCCCACCGCGGGCGCGACCGTCGAGAACACGAACCCGCGCACCGACGCCCCGAAGGTGCCGGGCTCGATCACGGTCGCGTCGGCGAACGTGCTCAACTACTTCACGACCCTCACCACCGAAGACAAGAACGCGCGCGGCGCGAACTCCCCGGAGGAGTTCGCGCGGCAGAAGACCAAGATCGTCGACGAGCTCGCGTCAATCCACGCCGACGTCTTCGGCCTGATGGAGATCGAGAATAACGACGGTCACGCGCTCGACGACCTGGTCGCCGGCCTCAACGCCAAGCTCGGCAGCGAAGAATACAAGGCCATCGAGACCGGCACGGTCGGCACCGACGCGATCACCACCGCGATGATCTACAAGCCCGCGAAGGTCGATCTCGTCGGCGATCACAAGATCCTCGACAGCTTGGTCGACCCGGATTTCGACACCAACCGCCACCGCCCGGCCATCGCCCAGGTGTTCAAGGACAAGGCCACCGGCGAGGACTTCACCGTCGCCGTCAACCACCTCAAGTCGAAGGGCTCCGACTGCGGCGCCGGCGACCCCGAGGATCCCAACGGACAGGGCAACTGCAACGCGACGCGCGTCAAGGGCGCGAAGGCACTCACCAAGTGGCTGACCAGCGACCCGGAGCTCAGCGGCTCGGGGCGTGAGCTGATCATCGGCGACCTCAACTCGTACGCGAAGGAAGACCCGATCGCCGCGATCGAGGAGGCCGGATTCACCAACATGGTCGAGAAATTCAACGGCCCGTCGGCGTACTCCTACGTGTTCGACGGCCAGACCGGCTACCTCGACCACGCGCTCGCCAGCGAGAAGCTCGCGGGCGAGATCGAGGGAGTCTCGGACTGGCACAACAACTCCGACGAGCCCGACGCCAACGACTACAACCTCGACTACGGCCGCGATCCGGCGTACTTCGAGGACAACGCCTACCGCGCCTCCGACCACGATCCGGTGGTCATCGGGTTCACTCCCGGGGGCAATGGCAACCCGGGGAACCCCGGTGAGCCGGGCGACGGCGACGATTCCACCGGCAGCCTCTCCGGCATCTCGTCCTCGATCGGCGGCTTCTTCCGCGGCGTCGTCGGCAGCGTCTCGGGTCTGCTCGGCAGGAACGGCTGACTCGCTCGACTCTTGCCCCTGACGGCGGACCGCGCCTTCAGCCAGACCCGCGCCTTCGCGCGGTAGCCCCGCCCCGGAGTTAGACGTGTTCCGTCGAATGCCGGGGCGGTCGCAATTTCGCAGCCAGGGCGCCAATCGGGCGGCGCCCGTGCCTGGCCCCGGCGCTCGCCGCCATCGCCCCGGCGCCTTCGCCCTGCGGGCATCGCCCCGGCGACCTCGCCCTGCGGGCATCGCCCCGGCGACCTCGCCCCGCCACCAGCGCCTCGCGGCCATCGCCCCGCCAACAGCGGAGTTTCACACCTTTCGCCCCGAATCACACCCGGTGGGCCCGGAATTAGAGGCGTGATCCGGGGCAAAAGGTGTGAAACGCGAGAAAGGGCGCGCGGAACGCGAGAAAGGGGCGCGGGCGGCGCGGACCTGCGCCGTCATCCGCAAAAGTCCCAGACTTGAGCGGAATAGACGCAAGCTCAGTCGTGTTGTACGGGGTGGCGCGAACGAAACTTGCGCCCACGGAACTTAAGTACACTCGTGTTAGCGAAGCGAAAGGGCAGTTAGATGGCAGAATTCAACCCCACCACGAAGGCGCAGGCGGCGATATCGTCGGCTGTGCAGACCGCCTCGGCCGCCGGCAATCCGGACGTGCGGCCCGGGCACATTCTCCAGGCGCTCCTCGAGCAGGAGGGCGGCATCGCGGTGCCGCTCCTCGAGGCGATCGGCTCCCCGGTCGACGTGATCCGCACGCGGGTCAATGAACTCGTCGCCGGTTACCCCTCCGCCCAGGGCTCGGGCATGGCGACTCCCGCGTTCAACCGCGATGCGCTCTCCGCGCTCAAGTATGCGCAGGACCTCGCCGCCGAGATGGGCGACGCCTACACGTCGACCGAGCATCTCCTCGCCGGCGTCGCGGCGGGCTCGCCGTCAGGCGATGCCGCGAAGATCCTCGACGAGCTCGGCGCCACCGCCGAGGCGATCCGCGACGGATTCACCTCCGTGCGCGGTAATACCCGGATCACCACCGACAACCCCGAGGACCAGTACCAGGCCCTCGAGAAGTACTCGACGGACCTCACCGCGCTGGCCCGCGAGGGCAAGATCGACCCCGTTATCGGTCGCGACCAGGAGATCCGCAGGGTCGTGCAGGTCCTCAGCCGCCGCACGAAGAACAACCCGGTGCTCATCGGCGAGCCAGGCGTAGGCAAGACGGCGATCGTCGAGGGCCTCGCCCGGCGGATCATCGCCGGGGACGTGCCGCAATCGCTGCAGGGCAAGAAGCTCATCTCGCTAGACCTCGGCGCGATGGTCGCGGGTGCGAAGTACCGCGGTGAGTTTGAGGAGCGGCTCAAGGCGGTGCTCGACGAGATCAAGTCCTCGGACGGCGAGATCATCACCTTTATCGACGAGATCCACACGATCGTCGGCGCCGGCGCCACGGGCGATTCCGCGATGGATGCCGGGAACATGATCAAGCCGATGCTCGCCCGCGGCGAGCTCCGGCTCGTCGGCGCCACCACGCTCGAGGAATACCGCAAGTACATCGAGACCGACGCCGCTCTGGAGCGCCGCTTCCAGCAGGTCAGGGTCGGCGAGCCGTCGGTGGAGGACACCATCGGGATCCTTCGCGGCCTCAAGGAGCGCTACGAGGTGCACCACGGCGTCCGGATCACGGACTCCGCTCTGGTCGCCGCGGCCTCGCTGTCCGATCGGTACATCACCTCGCGGTTCCTCCCCGATAAGGCCATCGACCTCGTCGACGAGGCCGCCTCGCACCTCAAGATGGAGATCGACTCCCGCCCGGAGGAGATCGACGATGTCGAGCGCGTCGTGCGCAGGCTCGAGATCGAGGAGATGGCGCTCGCCAAGGAGACCGACGCGGCGTCGAAGGACCGGCTCGAGCACCTCCGCGGCGAGCTCGCCGACGCGAAGGAGCGCCTCCAGGTGCTCACCACGCGCTGGCAGAACGAGAAGAACGCGATCTCCGACGTTCAGCGGGTCAAGGAGGAACTCGATCAGCTGCGCACGGAGTCCGAGCGCGCCGAGCGCGAAGGCGATTTCGGCAAGGTCGCCGAGCTGCGCTACGGCCGCATCCCCGAGCTCGAGAAGGAGCTCGAGGAGGTCACCGAGGCGAGCGGCGCCTCCGAGGATTCGTCGATGCTCAAGGAGGAGGTCGGCCCCGAGGACGTCGCGGAGGTCGTCTCGGCGTGGACCGGCGTGCCCGTAGGCAAGATGCTCGAGGGCGAATCGGCGAAGCTCCTCCGCATGGAGGCAGAGCTCAGTGCCCGCGTCGTGGGGCAGGACGAGGCGGTCAAGGCCGTCTCCGACGCGGTCCGCCGCGCCCGCGCCGGGGTCGCCGATCCCAACCGTCCGACCGGCTCGTTCCTGTTCCTCGGCCCGACGGGTGTGGGCAAGACAGAGCTCGCCAAGGCGCTCGCCGGCTTCCTCTTCGACGACGAGCGCGCCATGGTGCGCATCGACATGTCGGAGTACGGCGAGAAGCACTCTGTGGCGCGGCTCGTCGGAGCACCTCCCGGGTACGTCGGCTACGAGGCTGGCGGCCAGCTCACTGAGGCAGTGCGGCGACGCCCGTACACGATCGTGCTGCTCGACGAGGTGGAGAAGGCACACCCGGACGTGTTCGACGTGCTCCTGCAGGTCCTCGACGAGGGACGGCTCACCGACGGACAGGGCCGCACAGTGGACTTCCGCAACACGATCCTCATCCTCACGTCGAACCTCGGCGCGGGCGGGACGCGGGAGCAGATGCTCGATGCCGTCAAGGCGAACTTCAAGCCGGAGTTCGTCAACCGACTGGATGACGTCGTGGTGTTCGACTCGCTCAGCCGGGAGCAGCTCGCGTCGATCGTCGATATCCAGATCGACGAGCTCGCTAAGCGTCTCTCGGCCCGCAGGCTCGAGCTCGACGTCGACGACGAGGCGCGGCAGTGGCTCGCCAGCCGCGGCTACGACCCGGCGTACGGGGCGCGGCCGCTTCGCCGGCTCGTGCAGCAGGCGATCGGGGACCAGCTCGCGCGCAAGCTCCTCGCCGGGGAGATCCACGACGGGGACACCGTGCACGTGGGTCTCAGCGAGGACGAGGAACATCTCGTCCTGAGCTGATCGCGGGGGTTCCAGGAAACCGGACGCCCGCCGTCATAGACGGGTGGAGAAACCCGCTACGGGCCTACCTCGAGCGAGCCACCGGTTTCGAGCGGAACCGCAGCGAAGCCGCCACAAAAGCAGAGCCGGCCGCGCCTCTCGAAAGAGAGCGCGGCCGGCTTTTCGCATCGCTGCCGGGGCCGCGCGAAGTGCCTATCCTGGATGGCGTGTGCAGGGCCGCGCCGACATCGCGGAAGTTGCACGAAAAACCGCTGCTGGAGCAGCCGAAAGGGAAGCATGCTGATCAAGGCGGAAGATCTCGCGTCGATCATCCACTCGGGCACCGCGCCCGTACCCAAGGTGCTCGATGTCCGCTGGCACCTCGGGATGGTCAACGCGCGGAAGAACTACGACGACGGCCACATCCCGCTGTCGGTGTTCGTCGACCTCGACCGCGATCTCTCCGGGCGCCCCGCGATGGTCGGCGCCCGCCACCCGCTGCCCGAGCCCGAGGTGTGGGCGGAGACCCTTCGTTCATGGGGATTGGACAACGATTCCCATGTGGTGGTCTACGACGAATCCGGCGGGACGGTCGCCGCGCGCGCCTGGTGGATGCTCCGGTGGGCCGGGCTGCGCAGCGTCCGCATACTCGACGGCGGGTGGCAGGAGTGGACGCGCCTCCACCTTCCGGTCGCCGTGGGCCCGGGAAATCCGGTGTGGCCGGGGACGTTCCAGTTCGTCGGGCCGTCGATGCCCGTGGTCGACGCAGACGGTGTCGCCGGCTGTTCGGGCGATGGGAAGTCGTTGCTCGATGCCCGCGTGCAGGGGCGCTACACCGGTAAGGAAGGCGCGCAGATCGACCGCCGGTTGGGGCACATCCCGGGCGCGAAGAACATGCCGGCGCTCGATCTCGTCTCCGACGACTGGACGCTGCGACCGCCGGAGGAGATCCGATCCGTGCTCGCCGCCCGCGGGGTGCAGAGCCCCGAGGATGCCGCGAACACTGCTGCGTACTGCGGCTCGGGGGTCAACGCCTCGTTCCTCGTATTCGCCATGGAGTACGCGGGTCTGCCCGGGGCGTCGCTGTACCCGGGCTCGTTCTCGGAATGGGGCGCGGACCTGAGCCGGCCCGTCGAAGCAGGGGCGTAGGGACGGCGGAGCGGCGGACGCGTGAGTGTTTGCCGCGTGGGCGTCTGTTGCGGGGCGTAGCGCCGGCGGCAGGCGTCCAACCGGCGCCGCAGCCGCGAAAAGGGGACGACGCACCGGGCGAGTCGAACGTCGCGCGGTTCGACCTCGTTAGCCTGTGAAGAATGGTAGTCCTCTGGTTCGTCCTGGCACTCGTCCTCCTGCTCGCCGCGATCTTCCTCCTCCGGCTCGACAAGCAAACGAAGGATCGCGACCTCGGCACCCCGCCCGAGGGAGCGGAGGGTGCCGTCGCTGTGGGGCCCGCCGATTCGTCGGGCGCGGTGCCCGGCGGATCGACCGCACACCCCGACGCTGCCGACTGTGTCGCCGTGCCCGACCCCGACTCGACCCACGCCCCGCTCGCGGGCGGCCCAGGCGGGGGCGGGCCCGTGCTCGGACCCGACGGACAGCCCATGACGCCGGTCGCCGCCGACGAGCAGGGCGTCCGCGTCCCGCCGTTCGCGAAGACTCTCGAGGACAAGGACGCCGGACGCCGGCTTCCCGAGGCCGCCGAACCGTCCGGCCGGGCACAGTCCCAGCCGGCGGTCCAGGAGCCTGCTCAGTCGGAGGCCCAGGGCGTGAGCCCGAACCCGGCCCAGCCGGCTTCCCCTGCCGCTGCCCGGTCTATGGCTCCGAACGCTCCCGAGGGCAACACGCCAGCCCAGGCTCCTGCGGCGGCGTCTGCGCAGGCACCGGCCGCGAATGCCGATGCGCCGTCCACCGCAGAGCAGAAAGCAGGCCGGCCGCCGATCCGCCCCGTCAGCGCGGCGAGCCGCCGGGAGTCCCACGAACAGACCGACGCCCACGAACAGACCGACGCCCACGAGCAGCGCGGCTCCCAGGAGCAGCACGATTCCTACGAGCAGCGCGAGGCGCAGGGCGCGCAGCTCCGGCAGGCCGGACAGGAGCCGCAGCAACAGGGCCCGGCCTACCCGGAGAATCGGCCGCACAGCGCGGAGCTCGGCGACGGCGAACGCCCGGCCGTCAGCGACGAGGCGCTCCCGGCCACCGACACGCACCCGGTCGACGAGCACACCCACTCCGAAGGCGAGAAGCCGGCGAAGCGTCGCGGCCTGGGCAAGCTCATCGCCGGCCTCGGCTCCCGCGCCAAGGGCGGTACGGCGGCGACCACCGCAGCCGGCACCGGAGTCGTGGGAGCTGCGGCCATCGGGCTCGGCGCGCGCCGCGGCCGGGGCGACGAGGCCCACGCCGGCGAGGCGGAGGGGGTGTCCGCTCCGCAGGACGCTGCCCCGGGTGGGCAGGAGCAGGGGGCGGCGGACGACGTCATCCCCGGATCCGAGCTCGCCGACGCGCAGGAGCGGTGGCTTGCCGCGCGCGCGTTCGTCGAGATCCCCGCGGAGCAGGGGAGCCCCGTCGGCGCCGAGCCGGTGGACGGGCTCGACGGCGAGAACCGCACGTTCGCCGGCACGTTCCGTGGCAGCGACGTGCTCGTCTCGTTCGCGGGCCCGCGCACCGTCTTCTCGGTGTCCCGCAGCGGGCTTTCGACCACGACATTCTCCATCGACAGGACGCGCACCGACGATTCCGCGGGCGCCTCCGACGCTCCCGTCGACGAGCAAATGGTGCTTCGCTCCGACGACGAGTCCGCCGACGCACTTCTCGGGGATCCGCGCGTCGTGACGGCGCTCCGCGGTGCCCCCACTGGCTTCCGGCACTGCGATGTGACGGCCAAATGGGGCCACGTCTCCGTTTCCGAGGAAGCCATCGACCAGTACGACGCGAGCATCGTCACGCTCCACGGGCTCGTCTCGGCCGCCGCTTCGCTGCCCTCGCAGTCGGGCGGCCCACTCGACCTAGCCGCCACCGATCCCGGGAACGCCGGTGTCGGCCGCGACGCCGCTGCCGGCGAGCAGAAGCCGCCCCGCGTCGTCGACGACGAGGAGTTCGAGACAGATGTAGAGGATCTCGGCGACGACTTCGAGCCGCTCGAGATCGACGAGACCACTGCGACCTTCGAGCCGCGCGGCCAGGGGCGCCCCGGCCACCTACGCCTCGTGCGCGACGGTCGGTCTTCGGGCGGAGACGATGCGGGTTCCACCTCGGCCTCGAGCGGCGCCGCCCCCGCGATCTCCGGAACCCCGGTGCCCACGGAGTCTGCGGAAGGCTCGACCGGACCGTTCGCCGGTGCGGCCGCCGCAGCGGGGGCCGCGGCGCTCGTCGGCGGTGCAGCCGCCGGCGGGACTGGCAAGTCGGGCAAGCCCGCCAAGGCGGGCGGAGACGGGTTCGATGACGCCGAGGATCGCGGCAGTTCGGAGTCGGCATCGCCTGACGCCGCCGCAACTGCTCGCGGCGCCAGCACGACCGGCAGCGAATCCGGGAATGCTGCCGACAAGGTTCCCGGCACGGGCATGAGCGCGAGCTCAGGTACCGGTGCAGAATCCGTCGACTATGCCTCTCGAGAGCCGGCTGCTCCTGCCGAGCCCGACCGCTTCGAGGCCGTGATGCGTGCGGATTCGGCCTCGATTCCCGCCGACCGCGGCGACGTCGCTGCCGATTTCCTTCCGCAGCGCTCTCCCGTGCCGCGCCCGTCGCGCGGCGCCGGAGCCTCTTACGGCGACGGCCAGTCGATGCCTGCGCTGGCCGAGCCCGAGCTCGGGGGGAATGGCGGAGAGAAGCGCACCTTCAAGCCTCTCGGTGCCACCGACGACTCCGCCGAGGAATCGAGCGAGGCCATTGGCAACGAAATGCGCCGCTTCGAGAGCGCGCGCGTGAATACGGCTTCGCCGGAGGACGAAACCGCGAACGCGGCATCGGTCGAGCCCGAGGAATCGGGCTCCGCGACCGTGTCGGCCGACGCTACGGGGGCCGACGCTACGGCGGCCGCCGCAAGCGCCGCCGCCCCTGCGGCGAAGTCCACGGTTGGCAGCAAGCCTGCGGCCGAGAAAACCGCGGGTGGCAAGCCCGCCGCCGGCAAGCCCGCCTCCGAAAAGACAGCCTCCGGCAATCCTGCCTCCAGCAAGCCCGAGGCCGACACGGGCGATGCTGACAAGCCTGCCGCGGCTTCCGGGACGAAGTCCGAATCCGCGACGAGCCCTGCCCCGGCCTCCCGGGATGCGCAGGAGCCCGCCAGCGGAGGCCGCCGACGCGCGAGGGCCGATCGCCCCTCGTTCCTGACGACGCACCCCGCCGACCCCAACGGCGGCGGCCGCCACCGCAGGGCCGACGATCAGGAAGCCGCCGGGGAGACCGAGAACACCGCGGGCAACACTCCGGGCAACGCCTCGGGTAAAACCCTGGGCAACACCTCAACCAAGGATCCGGGCAGCGCTGCCGATCCCGCCACGGGCGGCGCCCCGAAGCGCGGGACCTCGAGCCCTGCCGGCGGAGCGATGGACCCCGATTTCGTCGAGACCACGCGCATCCGACTTCCCGGCTCGCAGCGACCGGGTGCCGGCCCCGGCGCCACCGGCCCCGCCGCTGTCAACAAGGACGCCGACAGCAAGGACGCCGACGGTCAGGACGCCGGCAAAGACGAGAAGAAGTAGGCCCGTGAGGCCCAGCTAGTCTGGACCCGCACGAGCACGACACCAGCACGGACACGACCCGAGCACCATCCGCATGAAGGGACCCACGAAGTGAACGCGCCGACGACCGACCCCGCCCGCCGCTCCCGCCTCGCCGAGCTCGTCGCCGAACTCGCGGTGGTCCACGGAAAGGTCACGCTGTCCTCGGGGCGCGAGGCCGACTACTACGTGGACCTGCGGAGGGCGACGCTCCACCACGAGGCGTCGCCGCTCATCGGCTCGCTTCTCCGGGAGCTCACGGCGGACTGGGATTTCGATGCGGTGGGCGGGCTCACGCTCGGCGCGGATCCCGTGGCGACCGCCGTCATGCATGCGGAGGGGCGACCCATCGATGCGTTCGTCGTCCGCAAGGAGGCGAAGAAGCACGGCATGCAGCGGCGCGTCGAGGGGCCGGACATCGTCGGCAAGCGCGTGCTCGTCGTCGAGGACACGACCACTACGGGGAATTCGCCGCTCACCGCCGTCGAAGCACTTCGCGAGGCGGGCGCTGAAGTCGTCGGAGTGGCGACCGTGGTGGACCGTGAGACGGGCGCCGACGACGTGATCGGCGGCGCCGGGCTCGAGTACCGTTCGCTCCTCGGCCTCGCCGATCTCGGACTCGAAGACAAGTAGCGCAATGGCTTTCGCTGAGCTCACGGCCGATCTCGCGGCCGATCTGACGGCCGCCGCGCGGAAGACGGTCGACGGCCTCGCCCGCGGACCCCGGCAGTGGGCCGCGGGCACGTTCCTCGCGGCGACGGCGGCCACCGAGCTCGCCGCAGGGTTTCGCCTCCCGGCGCTCGAGCGGATCGCGAAACCGCTCATCATCCCGGCGCTCACCGCCCACGCCCTCCGCGATCCGCAGCGCTGGGCGTTGGCAGACCGAACCCTCTTCGCAGCAATGGGTGGGCTCCACGCTCTGGGTGACGTCGTGCTCCTCGGCGATGGGGAGGCCACGGATGCCGCGCGCCTCACCCCCGGCGCCCTCGCCTTCGGTGGCGGCCACCTCGCCGGTCTCGCGCTCTACGCGCGTAGAGGGATCGGTTTCCGTCCGCTGCAGAGCATCGCCGCGGGGGCCGTGGGCGTGGCGGTGTGCGGAGTGCTCGCCGCGGGCGAGGGACGCGCGCTGCGTCCCAGCGCCCATCACCTTGTGCAGGGCGCTTACGCGGCGCTGCTCGTCGAGTTCATGGTGCGCGGAGCCGCGACCTACCAACCGGGCGATCCTGCGCCCGGCGCCGACTCGGCCGCCGACACGCGCTCGGCCGCCGGCGCGCAGCTCGCCCTGGGCGCTGCGGCGTGGCTCGCGTCCGACGCACTCATCGCCGTTCGGCTCGACCGGCCGCGCGGCTCCATCGCCAAGCGACTCCTCGGTGTCGCGGTCATGGATACCTATGCCACCGGGCAGTTGTTCACGTACTCCGGGATCGCGGCGCTTTGCGCGCACCGGCCTTCGTCGTCATAGCCAGTGGGTAGGATTTTGCCCATGAGCAGCACGGACAAGACGACCTCGACTGCCACCTCCCTCGCCCGCCGCCTCGGCTACCGCGGTCGGCGCACGCCCTCGGCGGGGCAGCGTGCGGTGCTGGTCACGGGTTCGGGGCGCGGCATTGGTCGCGCGATCGCCGAGCTCTTCGCCGCGGAGGGCTGGAAGGTCGGCGTGTACGACATCTCCGCAGAGGCCGTGGACTGGGCCGATGGGGCGGAGTACGTGACCGGGATCCTCGACGTCACGGATCCGGAGGCGTGGAAGTCCGCGCTCGCGGGCTTCCTCGCGGAGACGGGCGGGCGGCTCGACGTGTTGGTCAACAATGCGGGCCTCCTCTACGGCGGCGCGTTCGTAGACAGCTCGGCGGGGCGCGATTCCGCGATCGTCGACGTCAACGTCAAGGGCGTGCTCTTCGGCGCGCGGGCGGCGTTCGAGGCGCTGCGCGCCACCGACGGTTCGGCGATGGTCAACCTATGCTCGGCGGCCTCGATCTACGGCACCCCGGAGATGGCCACGTATTCGGCGACGAAGTTCGCGGTCCGCGGGATCACCGAGGCTCTCGACCAGGAGTGGGCGGGCGAGGACATCGTCGTTCGAGACATCCTGCCGTTCTACGTGCGGACGGCATTGCTCGAAGGCGTCACTACCGCGGGCACGAGCCGCCAGGGGATCAACCTCACCGCGGAGCAGGTCGCGCACCGCGTCCTCGACGCCGCGCTCGACACCAATCCGCTCGCGCCCGTCCACTACCCGGTCGGTACGAAGACCACGCTGCTCTACAACGGCGCCCACTTCGCACCGGGGCGGGTTTCGCGCGCCCTCAATTCGCTACTTGTAGGGCTATGACGGCGAACGTCCCGAATCCCCGGCCTTCCGCGGGGCGCGGCGGGACTGGAGAGCGAGGCATTGGTCCTGTGGCCGGGAGCGGGTCCGGTTCTGCGGAGCTGGGCGGTGATTGGGAGCATGGCATGGCCGCGGAGGCGGGCGGTGCTGCAGAATCCGGCACGGCCGCGGAACCCGGGCCGACGGAGTGGGGCGAGGGCCGGGTCGGGGTGGGCCCGTGGGCCGAAGAACATCCGGGCGAGCCGACGCCTTCCGATGAGCGCTTCGATCCCGAGCTCCTCGCCGGCGGGGACCGTCGCAACGTGGTCGACCACTATCGCTACTGGACGCGCGAGGCGATAGTCGCGGACCTCGACCTGCAGCGACACCCGTTCCATGTGGCGATCGAGAATTTCGAACACGACGCGAATATCGGCACCGTGGTGCGCACCGCCAACGCGTTCCTCGCCGCCGAGGTCCATATCGTCGGCAGGCGCCGCTGGAACCGTCGCGGCGCGATGGTCACGGACCGCTACCAGCACGTTCGCCACCACGCGAGCGTCTCGGAGCTCGTGGATTGGGCGCGCGGCGAGGGTCTCGCGGTGGTCGCCGTCGACAACGTCCCCGGCTCGGTGCCGCTGGAAACAGTGTCGTTGCCCAGGGAATGCGTGTTCTTGTTCGGTCAGGAAGGCCCGGGCGTGAGCCAGGACGCGCGGGCGCACGCCGAACTCACGGTGTCCATTACGCAGTTCGGGTCGACACGGTCGATCAACGCGGGGGTTGCCGCGGGAATCGTGATGCACTCCTGGATCCGCGAGCACGCGGGGATCGGCGAGGCGTAGCGCCCGGCCGCCGGCCTCGGGGCACCCCGCCCGGCCGGCTTTCGAGGTTCCCACGAAGTTGTGCGAGTACCCACGAGGTTAGGAGTTCGTGGGTACGTGCGGAACTTCGTGGGTACTTCACAGAGCTCTGTGCGAACGTGCGGAACTTCGTGGGTACATACGGAACCTCGTGGTTATCCCCGCTGGCCGAGCAAACACCGCACCCCGTTTGCCGCCGACCACAACCGTTGTTAGGTTGAAATTCGGAGCCCGAACCTGCGGCTCGCGGACGAGGGAGCAGTACCCGCCAAGCGACAAGACTGCCGCAGGGAGTTGCCGCTATGGCATGGTTCGTTCTCGTCTTATCCGGAATGCTCGAGGCTGTCTGGGCCGCCGCTTTGTCCGCATCGGAGGGGTTCAAGCGCCTCCGCCCTACGCTCATTTTCGTCGTCGCACTCGCCGCGAGCATGGGCGGCCTGGCCTGGGCGATGTCCTCGCTGCCGGTCGGAATCGCCTACGCGGTGTGGGTGGGAATCGGCGCCACGCTCACCGTCCTGTGGGGCTTCGCCACGAGGCAGGAATCGCTGACCCTCGCGCGCATCCTGCTGCTTGTCCTCCTCGTCGGCTCGGTCTTCGGTCTCAAGGCGGTGAGCTGACATGCCCTGGTTGATCCTCATCGCCTCCGGCGTCCTCGAAGCCGTCTGGGCGACGGCCCTCGGCGCCTCGGACGGCGCTTCGAAGCCGCTCCCCGTGCTCGTCTTCGCCGTCGCGCTGGGCGCCTCGATGGCAGGCCTCGCGCTCTCCCTCCGCCGTATCCCGCTCGGCACCGCCTACGCCGTGTGGGTGGGAATCGGCGCGAGTCTCACGGTCGTCTACGCCATGATCACAGGGGAGGAGAGCTTCTCGTGGCCCAAGTCACTTTTCCTCTCCGGGATCGTGGTCGCCGTCATCGGCCTCAAGCTCGCGCCCGAACCGGCGGAACGGGGCCGATCGCGCCGTGCAGCGGAATCGTCGACACACACCGCGTCTCGACCCGATGCGCCGGATCGAGAGCGCTGAGCACGTAATCCGCCGTGCGCGGCGACGACGGCACCGAGGAATGATCCGAGAGATCGTTCTCACACCCGTCTTGAATCACATGGTTGGTGACGGCGTACCCCGGCTCCTCCGGTGCCGGCCGCTGTCCCGAGGTGTACGGAACGATTGCCTCGTCGTACCTGGTGGAGATATTCGTGTACTCGACTCCCTTGGCGTACGGGGTGCCCTCCACGCCTTCGAGCCCGCGGAGGTACTCGGAGCCCGTGATCATCTGCGGCATTGAGGCGATCGGGGTGCCCGCGAGCAGATCCCGGACCCGCTGAGCAGAGTTCCCGTCGAGGGAGCCGAAGAGGAGGTCCCCGAAGGTGCCGTCCCATGGCCCGGCGATGGAGACGAGCTTCGCCACGGTGCGGGGACGGGTCCGCTTGGCCACATCGCCCGCGACGATCACGCCCTGCGAGTGTCCGACGAGGTCGACCTCCTCGGCGCCCGTCGACTCGCGGACTCGGTCGACGAAATCGGCGACCTCAGGAACGGAGACATCGGGGATCGACTGCACTCCGCCCACGGCCGACAGCGGCCACGATGCGTCGCGGAGGTTTCCGTAGGTGAGCGTGTAGACGCAGTAACCCTGGTTGTGCAGCAGGGGGCCGAGCGTCGCCCAGTTGTCGGTGCCGCCGCCGAATGTCCCGTGCACGAGGACGACGGGCTCCGGATGATCGGCAGGTGGGCGGCAGTTCCAGTCGTTGGCGCCGGCAAGCGGGGCCTCGGGCTGGGTGATCTCCTTGACGGCGCCGGAGAGGAATGTATAGGGAACGGGGAGCTGCTCGGGCTCGGCGACATCGGCGATGGCCGGGCCGGCACCGAGCGTCGCGAGCGCGGCGGCGGCCACTGCGCCCGCCGCGAGCGGGAATCGGCGCATGGGAGACGTGGACTGTGTTATCTGGATCACCTTTGCGACATTAGGGTCCGCCCGGTCCGCGCGACGGAAAATGTGAGAGCAACTCCCCAAGAGGGCGCCTCGGGACCGGGAGAAATGTCGTAGACCCGCGCTAACGTTTCGTATTGTCGGGATGGCGAGAGCGCGAACGGCGCGCGTAAGGAAGCCTTGTGATTCCGGGAACGGGTCTGGAGGGGCCATGCACATCACCGATTACGTCAACACTGTCATCTTGCCGTCCGTGGATACTCGCGCAGAATCGGCGGCGGCGCCGCCCGCGGGTCGGCGCACCGTCGCCGAGCTCCAGTACGAGCGGCTCGAGGGGCGGCCCTACGAGTGGACGAGCGACGAGTTGTTGTTCGATGTCCACTGCGAGCGGAAGGGGATCGCGGAGGCCGAGCGCGCGGTCGAGCGCGAGCGCTTTTTCTCCAAGGGGCAGCCGTGCCTGCGAACATCTCCGCTGGCGAAGACCTACGGCTGGGGCTTCCATTTCGATGCCGATGGGCGCGTGGCGCTCGTCCCGATGGGTTCGGAGGATCTCGAGTCGCTCGCCGGCCGGGAGGGGGTCGCCGTGGAGCGAGCCATGCGTTCCTCAAGGTAGTCGCGGCCTCCGGCGTCATGGAGGAAGTGCAGCGCGACCCGGCGTGTCGGGGCGCTGGCTGCTCGGAGCGCAGGGGTCTGGTTGCACGGCGCGCGAGGGCACTGGCTGCCCGGCGAGCAGGGGCGCCGGCGGGGGAGCGGGCGACGGCTCGGTTGGGGGAATCGCGCGGCCGGGGCGTAGCCTGGACTCACAGGCCGCACGTCTTGCTGCAGGCCAGCGGCCGTCCGGGCCACGGCGAAACAATCGATCGCCCTCGGAACCCACCGGCCGCGCGTTATGCGCCGACCACACGGCCGCTGCCGGAGCACGAACGGAAGTTCGCCTCCCGCGCCGGTTCCCGGGCCAATTCCCGGGTGGCTTTCCCGAGCGGAGCCCCAGGTCGCGCGCCCAAGCGCCGCGCAAGGTGCCCATCTCTCTTCCTTACGGAGTTTTCTTGTCTTCCACTTTCGCCGATCTCGGCGTGCCCTCTGCTCTCGTGCGCGTTCTTGACGCCGACGGGATCACCACCCCAACCCCCATCCAGTCCGCGACTCTTCCCGATGCGCTCGCCGGGCGCGACGTGCTCGGCCGCGGCCGCACGGGATCGGGCAAGACCTACGCGTTCTCTATCCCGCTCGTCGCGCGCCTCGCCGCTGGCTCGAAGGGCCGCGCCCGGAAGGGTGCGCCCCGCGGCCTCGTGCTCGCCCCGACCCGCGAGCTCGCCCGCCAGATCGACGAGACACTCGCCCCGCTCGCGGAGGCCGCGGGCCTGCGCACCACCGTGATCTTCGGTGGCGTCCCGCAGGGTCGCCAGGTCACCGCGCTCGGCAAGGGCGTCGACATCGTCGTCGCCTGCCCGGGCCGGCTCGAGGACCTCATGGGCCAGAAGCACATCTCGCTCGCCGACGTCGAGGTGTCCGTGCTCGACGAGGCCGACCACATGGCCGACCTCGGCTTCCTTCCGGGCGTCAAGCGGATCCTCGGGGCGACCCCCGCAGGCACCCAGCGCCTCCTCTTCTCGGCGACCCTCGATCGCGGCGTCGACGCTCTCGTCCAGCGCTTCCTCTCCGATCCGGTGACCCACTCGGTCGACGACGGCTCGGCGACCCCCGGCGCCACCGATCACCACGTAATCCGCGTCGATACCGGGGACCGCGTCCGCGTGATCTCCGACCTCGCATCCTCCAGCCCGCGCACCGTCGTGTTCACGCGCACCAAGCGCGGGGCGCGCCAGCTCGCACGCAAGCTCACAGATTTTGGCACCGAGAGCGTGGACCTGCACGGCAACCTGTCGCAGAACGCGCGCGTGCGTAATCTCGAGGCATTCTCCTCGGGCACGGCGCCGGTGCTCGTGGCCACGGACATCGCGGCACGCGGCATCCACGTCGACGACGTGGGCCTCGTGATCCACTCGGACCCGCCCGCCGAGCACAAGGCGTACGTCCACCGCTCGGGCCGCACCGCGCGCGCCGGCTCGGTCGGCACCGTGGTCACCATCGCCACCGACGGCCAGGTTCGCGAGGTTCGCTCGCTGCTCCGCGCCGCAGGCGTCGAGGCCGCTGAGCAGAGCGTGAGCACCGGCAAGACCGTCGACCTCGCGAACAGCGTGGCCGGGCGCGTGCTCCACGAAGGCGAGTCCGAGGCCCCGGCGCAGGGTGCGGGCGGCGGCCGGAACGGCGGCAACGGCGGCCGTGGTCGAGGCGGACGTGGCGGCCAGAACCAGGGCGGAAACCGTGGCGGCCAGGGCCAGGGCGGTAGCCGTGGTGGCCGGAACCGTAACGCGCAGGAGCGGGACGGCCAGAACGGTGACGCCGGACGCCGCGGCAACCGCGCGGGCAACGAGCAGCGCCGGCAGGACGATCGTCAGCAGGGCGGCCGTCAGGGCAACCGCCAGCAGGGCGCCGGCCGTGGCGGTCGGCAGAACGACGAACGTCAGTCCGGTCGCTCGCGCCAGGGCGGCGACTCCCGTCCCCCGCGCGGCGGTGCCACCGGTGCACGTCGCCGCGCTTCGCGGCCGCAGGGCAGCGCCGACGCCCACGGCGCCCGCTAGCCCATAGCGAGCTCAGAGCGCAGATAGAAAGCGGCGCCCGCGGGGAAATTCGCGGGCGCCGCCGTCATAGGTGGGGTGGGGGAGAAGCAGCTACTCCTCGTGCTCGACCGGGTGCTCCTGGATCGGCTCGCCCTTGCGGCGCCGCGCCATGAGCTTCGTGGCGGCGGTGATCATCATGGGGATCACGGAGACCAGGACGATGAGGATGAGGATCAGGTCGATGTGGTCGCGGATGAACGCGATGTTGCCGAGCAGCCAGCCCAGCAGGGTCACGCCCGCAGCCCAGAGCACTGCGCCCACGGCGTTGTACAAGACGAACACCTTGTAGCGCATGCCCGACATGCCCGCGACCAGCGGCGCGTAGGTGCGCACGATGGGCACGAAGCGGCAGATGATCACGGTGATCGGGCCGTGCTTCTCGAAGAACTCGTGGGACTCGCGGATGTACGCCTGTTTGAAGATGCGACCGTCGGGCCTGTTGCGCAGGGGCTTTTCGAACTTGTGGCCGATCCAGTAGCCGGCCTGGTCGCCGAGGAACGCCGCGATCGGCGCGAGCACGAGCACGAGCCACAGCGGCGCGAAGGGATCCGCCTGCTTGGTGAGCAGGCCTGCGGTGAACAGCAGGGAGTCGCCGGGCAGGAACGGGAACAGCAGTCCCGATTCGATGAAGACGACCAGGAGCAGCACCGGCAGGATGGCGCTGCCGAACGGGCCGCTGCCGGAGAGCCAGTACATCGGGTCGAGGATCTGGCCGCCCGGGATGGCGAGGTTGCGGACGTCGCCGCCGAAGGCGAGCACGGATTCGCGAATTGAGTCGAGGAGCACGCGAGCAACTCTAGAGCGCGGCCAGCCGGTCCCCAAGCAGGAACGGGGCCTTACAGGCAACTCACAGCGGAAATCGGGGTAAACCCCGATCCGGCACGTCGGGAAACGGCGATCGGGGAACTCGGTGAGCGTCGACCGGTCATCCCGCGGGTTCGACGGCTTTGGGCTCTTTGGTCTTCGCGGGCGTGCGGAGATCGCGCACCGCGACGGCGAAGGCCGCCGCGGCGAACGCGATGGACACGATCCACACCGCGCGCAGTGAGGTGCCAGGCGCCCCGCCGTCGGCGACCGTGCGCGTGTAGATGAGGAGCAGAGTGGCGGCGCCGATCGCGTTTCCGCAGCGCTGCGCGGTCTGCACGGCGGCGCCGGCCGCGCCGCCCATGCGCGGCGGGACGTGCGAGAGGGTCATCGTCATGTTCGGGCCGACCACGGCGCCGGCGCCGAGCCCGGCGATCGCCATCGTGATGACCTGCACCGGGATCGACCACGCCGTCCCCTCGGCGAGCGGGATCCCGATCGCGGCGAGCGCAAGCCCGAACATGAGCAGCCCGAGCGCGTACAGCGTGGTCGCGCGGCCGAGCCGGGCGACAAGGCGACCGGCGATGGGCGCGGCGATCGCGGAGGCGGCCGCGAACGGGGTGATGAAGAGGCCGGCGCGGACCGCGGAGTATCCGAGTCCGGTCTGGAGGTAGATCGAATACACGAGGAGCACCCCGGTATATCCACAGAAGTAGAGGAGGCCGATCGTCATGCCGGTGGCGTAGCCCGGCGTCACACGGAGAAGCGGGATGTTGAGCAGCGGTTCGCGGCCACGGGTGATGAGCCGGCGCTCCCAGATCGCCCAGGCGACGGCGAGCACCGGAGCCGCCGCGATGATCGCGAACTGCCACGTGAAGCCCTGCTCGACGCTGGAGATCGGGTAGAGGATCGTGAGGACGGTGAGGCCGAGGAGGACCGCGCCGACGATGTCGATGTCGGGGCGGCGGGACTCCGCGGAGCCGCCGGGGATGTAGCGGCGGATGAAGAACAGGAGCATGGCGCCGATGGGCACGTTGACGAGGAAGATGAGCCGCCAGCCGTTGGTCTCGCCCGCCGCGCCGATGAGCACCCCTCCGAGGACCGGGCCGATCGAGCTCGAGACGCCGACCACGGCGCCCATGTAGCCGAAGGCGCGCCCTCGCTCGGCGCCGGTGAAGTTGCTCTGGATGAGCCCGGTGTTCTGCGGGACCATGAGCCCTGCGCTCGCGCCCTGGACGAAGCGTGCGGCGATGAGCACGGCCATCGTCGGTGCCAACCCGCACGCGAGGGAGGAAATCGTGAATCCGGCGACGCCGATGGTCATGAGCCGGCGGCGGCCCAGAGCGTCGCCGAGGCGCCCGCCCGTGACGAGGAGCAGGCCGAACGCGAGGGCGTATCCGGAGATGATCCATTGCAACTGGGCGGCCCCGGTGTCGAAAGCGTCGCGGATCGAGGGCAGAGCGATATTGACGATCGTGACGTCGAGGAGGCTCATGAACGTGACGCACATCGAGACGCGGAGGATGGTCCAACGGTCTGCGTGTCCTCGTTGTGCTTCAGCCATATAACCAGGCTATGCAAAAACGGGGGAGAGAGGTAGCCGCCCCGCCTCGCGCCACGTCGCAAGCCGACCGCCTACCCTGGACCCAGGAGCGCGCTCCGGCGCGCATAGAGAACAGGACATGTTGGAGGTTTAACCCGATGCCCATCGCCACCCCCGCCCAGTACCGCGAGATGCTCGACCGCGCCAAGAAGGAGGGCTTCGCCTTCCCGGCCATCAACTGTACGTCGTCGGAGACGATCAACGCGGCGCTGCGCGGCTTCGCCGAGGCCGGTTCCGACGGGATCATCCAGTTCTCGACCGGCGGCTCCGAGTTCGGTTCGGGCCAGTCGGTCAAGGACATGGTCACCGGCGCGACGGCCCTCGCCGAGTTCGCGCACGTCGTCGCGGAGAAGTACGACATCACGGTCGCGCTCCACACCGACCACTGCCCGAAGGACAAGCTCGACGGCTTCGTCCGCCCGCTCATCGACATCTCGGCCGAGCGCGTGAAGAACGGCCAGAACCCGCTGTTCCAGTCGCACATGTGGGACGGCTCCGCGGTGCCGATCGACGAGAACCTCGAGATCGCCAAGGAGCTGCTTGCGAAGGCGGCGGCCGCGAACATCATCCTCGAGGTCGAGATCGGCGTGGTCGGCGGCGAGGAGGACGGCGTCGAGAACGAGATCAACGAGAAGCTCTTCACCTCCGCCGAGGACTTCGAGAAGACTCTCGACGCACTGGGCGCCTCGAACGACGGCGACCGCTACATGCTCGCCGCGACCTTTGGCAACGTCCACGGCGTGTACAAGCCGGGCAACGTCAAGCTTCGCCCCGAGGTCCTCAAGGTCGGCCAGGAGGTCGCGCGGAAGAAGCTCGGCGCCGGTGCCGACGAGTACCCCTTCGACTTCGTCTTCCACGGCGGTTCGGGCTCGCTGAAGAGCGAGATCGAGGAGTCTCTGAGCTATGGCGTCATCAAGATGAACGTCGACACCGACACCCAGTACGCCTTCACCCGCCCCATCGCTGGCCACATGCTCGGCAACTACGACGGCGTCCTCAAGATCGACGGCGAGGTCGGCAACAAGAAGGTCTACGATCCCCGCTCGTACCTCAAGAAGGCCGAGGTTTCCATGGCCGAGCGCGTCGTCGAGGCGTGCAACGACCTCAAGAGCTCGGGACGTTCCATCTCGGCGAAGTAGGTTTCGTCCCCGGCCCACCACCGGGTATGACGGCGGAGGGCTCGCACGCACAGCGCGTGCGGGCCCTCGTCATTTCTCTGCCCGGTTTTTGCGCGGCGGCTAGTCGTGGAGGAGGCGGCGCGGGCCCGCGCCCTCCGCCGCCAGTTCGTCGCGCGGGTTGACCATCGTGCAGACGTCGAATGACAGGCAGCCGCAGCCGATGCAGCCGTTGAGACGGTCCTTCATCCGCCGCAGCATCGCGATGCGCTCGTCGATCTCGGTGTTCCATTCCGCGGCGGCCGAGTGCCACATCGCGGGGCTCGGCGCCTCGGTGTCGCCGAGGCCGCGGAGCATCGTGGCGACCTTGTCGAGGGGGATGCCGACCTCGCCGGCGGCGAGGATAAAGGCGACGCGGCGCAGCATCGCGCGGTGGTAGCGGCGCTGGTTGCCGCTGGTCCGGCGGCTCATGATGAGCCCTTTGTCTTCGTAGAAGCGGAGCGCCGAGGTCCGGACGCCGGCGCGTTTCGCGAGCTCGCCGATCGTGATCTCGAAGCGCTGCTCTGCCATGGGCGCCACCCTACGCCTGGAGTTCACGTGAACTTGAGGTCCGGGGGTGGCGCGCGGCGCCGTTCACGGGCGCCGGGGGCGTCCTGGGCGGCGAGTATTCGAGGTTCCCACGAAGTTGTGCGAGTACCCACGAGATTAGGAGCTCGTGGGTACGTGCGGAACTTCGTGGGTACTCCGCAGAAGCTCGTGGGTATACGTGCGGAACTTCGTTGGTACTCGCCGGCCGGGGGCCGGGGTGGGGCGGCCGACGGGTGGCCGGACGGCAGGGGTGCCCGCGCCGGGGGCCGGGGTGAACGGCCGGCGGCGGGGCGGGAGGGCTGAGGAAATGCGGAGGTGCGCCGTCAGGAAAGGGAAGCAGCATAGTCGTAGCGGGACTGGGCCTCCGCCACGGCACCCATGTGCTCGACCGCCCACGAGGTGAGCACCTGCAGGGGCCCGGTAAGGCTGCGGCCCGTCGCCGTGAGCGCGTACTCCACGCGCGGCGGGATCTCCGGGTGGACGGTGCGCGAGACGAGCCCGTCGCGCTCGAGCGCCCGGAGGGTCTGCGTGAGCATCTTCTGCGAGACGCCGTCGACCGCCGCGCGGAGCTCTGAGAAGCGGAGCGGGCCGCCCTCGAGCGAGGTGATCACGAGGACGCTCCACTTGTCGCCGATCCTGTCGAGGAGGCGGCGCGACGGGCAGTCCCGCGTAAACGGGTCCCAGCCCGACGTGCCGTCGAAGGTCCGCTGATCCATGATCTGCCTCACAATCCGTGCCGCGCCCGGCGGGAGTACCTTGATGGTCACCTCGCGGTGCCCTGGTTTCCGCGAAGTGCTCTCTTTCCAATGGGTACTCGGTTACCTATGGTGACTATAGGCCCTCCGGGGGCGGCGGGACAACGCCGCGAGACCGGCCGGGCGGGCAGACCACACAGCACCACAACACAGAATTCGAGGAACACACCATGGCAAAGGCAAAGATCGTCGTCATCGGGGGAACGGGCTACGCGGGCGGCAACATCGCGGCGGAGGCAGCGCGGCGCGGTCACGAGGTCGTGTCCGTGAGCCGCTCGGTCCCGGAGAACGGCGCGGAGGGCGTGCGCTACGTCTCCGCCGACCTGCTCGACGCGGGCGCGGTCGCCGCGGCGATCGACGCCGCGAACCCCGACGTGATCTTCTCGGCCGCCGCCCCGCGCGGGCCGCTCGCCGGGAAGACCCGCGGGGTCCTCGCGCAGCTCGCCGACCTCGCCGAAGAGCGCGGCGCGCGCTTTGGCGTGCTCGGCGGCGCGGGCTCGCTGTTCACCGCCGAGGGCGGCCCGCGGCTCATCGACACCCCGGACTTCCCCGCGGCGTTCAAGGACGAGGCTGCCGAGATGACCGACGTGCTCGATGACCTCCGCGCCCGCGACGGCCAGCTCGACTGGTTCTACCTGAGCCCCGCGGCGAACTTCGGCTCCTTCAACCCCGGCGAGGCGCGCGGCACCTACCGGACCGGCGGCGACGTGCTCGTCGCGGACGCCGAGGGCACCTCGGACATCTCCGGCGCCGACCTCGGCCTCGCCGTCGTCGACGAGATCGAGACCCCGGCGCACCGCGGCGAGCGGTTCACGGTCGCGTACTAGGACGTACTGGGCACCGCCGCCAGGCGGCAACTACAAGTACATATGACGGCGCCGGCCGGGTCCACAACCCGGCCGGCGCTCGCGTGCACACCACCTATCCGGCGAAATACGGCTGCAGGTCCTTGGTGTACCGGTCGTCCACGAAATCGGACACCTGGAACGGCTTGATGATCCCGGCCGAGGAGAACGCGTCGGCGAGCTTCTGCTCGGAGTCCTGCAGGGCGTCGGCGGCCGCGGGCTTGCGGTCCGAGCGGCGGCTCTGCGAGAGCTTCGCCGCCTCGAGCGGGACGTCGACGATCTGCGAGTATTGTGTCGCCCACTCGTCCGTGTTCGCCGCGGCCCAGTTCGAGGCCTTGGCGATGCGGGTCACTAGGTCGGCGAGCGCAGTGTTCTTCTTCGCGTCCGCGAGCGCGTCGAGCGAGGCGAGGCCGAACTCGCCGCCGTTGGACACCTGGTCGGCGCTGGCGAGGGTGCGCACGGGGCTCGAGGTCTCGGCGGTCGCCGTGTACGGGTCCCAGATGGCCCAGGCGT